>JALYMD010000145.1 GCA_030773875.1 Chloroflexota bacterium
TCTCCCGCCCAACATTCCAGGCCGTCCGGAACCCTCCATCCCCCAACCGCGCCCGGAGAGTGGCTTCGGCCCGGTCCGCGTTGGTCCGCATATATGGCTGGAGGATGAGCCCGGCCCTCTCGCGAACCGCGTCGGCGGCGCCGAGGAGCCGGGTCGCCAGATCTGCCTGGTCCACCCGCTCCTGAGACGCGGCAATGTCGGCAAGCGCGACGAGCAGCTCCACCAGGCCCCACTGATCCCGCTGCCGCCAGCAGAGCAGCAGGGCCTCCTGATACCGCTCTGTGGCGAGCCGGTCATCGCCGTCGGCCCGAGCGACCAGCCCCAGGTTGGTGAGTGCGGTGGCGATTCCCCACGAGTTGCCGAGGCGACGCCACCGATCGAGCGCCTCTTCGTAGCGCGCTGCCGCGCCGGCCAGGTTGCCCTCCTCATAGGTCTCGATGCCTAGGCGGTTCAGGGCGAAGGCGATCCAGTGGTCGTCCCCTAGGTCGCGGAAGAGGTCCAGCGCCGCGGCAGCGTCCGCGCTGGCCGTCGTGTGATCCCCCTGCCCACCTGCCGCGAAGCTGCGCATGAATAGGGCACGGGCGATCCCCTCCCGGTCACTAATCTCACGGGCCACCGCCAGCGCCTCCTCGGCCAGTGCGGTCGCGTCCTCATCATCCTGCTGAAGCCCCGCGAGCAGGCTGGCGCCGGCGAGGGCGCGCACCCCGGGCGTTGAGCGCATGCCCCCTCTGCCGTTGCCTCGTCGACCCGCTGCGATCGTGCGATCGAGCCAAGCCCGTCCCTCGCCGAGATAGCCCCGAATCTGCCAGAACCACCAGAGCGCGCCGGTCAGTCTCAGCCCCGTCTCGGCGTCGCCCGTCTCCGTTGTCCAGCCGAGCGCGGATCGGAGGTTGTCGTGCTCCGTCTCCAAGCGGTCCATCCACAGGTCCTGATCGGGGCCGACCAGGGCCGGCTCGGCCTGTTCAGCGAGCGCTAGGCACCAGGCCGCGTGCCGTCGTCGAACCGCCGCTTCTTCACCACTCGTCGCCAGGCGCTCCAGGCCATATTCCTGGATGGTCTCCAGCATCCGGAACCGAGGCTCGCCGCCAGGCCCGTCCTCCTGCCGCAGCAGGCTCTTGTCGACGAGCGAGGTGAGACCATCGAGGATGTCGGCCAGTGGAGGACACGAGTCACGAGGTTCCGCGTCGTCCGCGGCACCACACACGGCTTCAGCCGCTTCCAGGGTGCATCCCCCGACGAACACGGCTAGGTGCCGGAAGAGCGTCTGCTCCTCCGGGGAGAGCAGGTCGTGACTCCATGCGATCGCCCCCCGCATCGTCCGCAGGCGGTCGGGCAGATCGCGTGCCCCGCCGGTGAGGACCTGGAGCCGGTTCGTCAGACGGGCCAGCAGCGCGGAGGGCGACAGCACCTTCACCCGTGCCGCGGCGAGCTCAATCGCCAGCGGGAGCCCGTCCAGCCGCGCGCAGATTCCGGCGACTGCCGCTGCGTTGGCCTCGGTGAGGGCAAAGTCCGGCCTCACGGCCCGGGCTCGTTGGACGAAGAGCTGAACAGCCTCCGTCTCGGCGAGGTCGCTGACGGCAGGGAGATGATCGAGGTCCGGTAGCGCTAGCGGCGCGACGGGAAACTCGAACTCGCCAGAGATACGCAGGGGCACTCGGCCGGTCGCTAAGACCCGCACGCCGGGACAGTCCGCCAGCAGGCTGGCGATCTCGGGCGCCGCTCCGGCGACCTGCTCCACGTTGTCAAGCACGAGCAGCAGATGCCGGTCACGGAGCACATCGCGGAGGCGGTCAGGGAGGGAGCGGTCCCCGCTGTCGCGCAGGGCGATTGCCTGGGCAATGGTAGGAAGCACCAGAGCGGGATCAGCAAGAGAGGCGAGCGAGACGAAGATGGTCCCGTCGGCAAATGCGGCTGCCAGGTTGCGTTCGATCACGACATGGAGGGCCAGCCGGGTCTTGCCCACCCCCCCGGGTCCGATCAGCGTTACGAGCCGGACGTCATCGCTACGCAGGAGATCCGCGATCGTTGCGGCGGCGGACTCGCGTCCGACGAGCGGAGTCAGCGGCATGGGTGGGGTTGCAAGAGCACCCCGCTCCCCCTCTCCCTCGAGGGCAAACGGCAGCGGCTCTTGCCCGTCAAACTCCTCTGCCGCTATCGCGGGGCCCACGGCTCCCCCTGTGCTGCCGACGCGACAGGCCACCGCCGGGTGGCCTGCAGTACTGCCGGTACTCGTGATGACCCAATAGTGCTAAGCGTTTGACGTCACGTCAACTCCGATCCACTGGCACCGATAGCTCTTTGCCGGATGAGGCGTAGCCAGCGCTCGCCCGGCCCACAATCCTGGTCTCGCGCTTGCTCACTCTCCTTCGACCGGTGACGGCACTGATGCCTGCAGCACCGCTTGACCCTGGGATGTGGTGATGGAGGAACAGCGATGGGAATCGCCGCGCAGCGACGCCTCACTCCGGTGTCCCTCAAGCCGGGACATCTGGCGCCGGACATCGCGCTGCGCAACGCGGCGGGATCTCAGATTCGCCTGTCTCACTTGTGGGCGGAGTCCCCGGGTGCGCTAGTGCTGGTCTTCGTGCGTCACTTTGGCTGAACGCTCTGCCGCGAGCAGGCGGCGCAGTTGCGCTGCGACCACGAGCGTATCGTCCAAGCGGGGGCAACGCTGGCCGTCATTGGGCAGGGAACACCGGCGGAATCGGCGGCGTTCTCCCGGGAGCTGAGTTTGCCCTATGCCGTCCTCGCCGACCCGGACCGAGCCGCCTTCGCTGCCTACGGTTTGATTGAGGGTGGCCCGGGCGCCTTCCTTCAGCCCACAGCGGCAGGACGGGCTGTGTGGGCTCTGCTGCGCGGGGTGGGGTTGGGACGCCCCGTCGGGAGCATCTGGCAGCTGCCCGGCGCCTTCGTGATCGACTGCAGCGGGATCGTCCGCTTTGCCAAGCCGGCCCTTCATGCCGCCGACACCCCGACGACGGAGGATCTGCTGCAAGCGGTGCAGAGCGCAACGATCACGGCGGGTTAGGAGGTCGTGGGCTCCGTCTTGGAGATGGCGGTCGACCCGTGGACGCCACGTGACAGATCACACTTCGCGCCGGTCGATCCGAGCGAGCGTGATCTGCCGGATTGGCTCCTCGAATCAGGCGGGCTGCGCTGCTCCAGCGGGGAGTCCAGCGGCAACCACTTCCCGCGCCTCCGCGACGTGTTCAGCGCGAAGTTGACCACAGGCGGCCGCGATCTCCACCCCTCGCGAGTAGCGGACGGTGGTGGGGATGCCGGCGGCGCGGATGGCCGCCGCGAAGCGCTCGATGCCGACCGGATCCGGCCGTTCGTAGGGCAGCACATCGACGGGGTTGAGCGGGATCAGGTTGACGTGGCAGAGGACGCCGCTGCCACGGAGCAGATCGGCCAGCTCTTGCGCGATCTCGTCCGAGTCGTTGATACCGGCCATCAGTGCGTACTCGAACGAGACGCGGCGGCCGGTGGCCTGCCCGTAGCGGCGACAGGCCGCGATGAGATCCTCCACTGGATACCGCTTGTTGAGGGGTACCAGCTTGTCCCGCAGGGTATCATTCGGCGCGTGCAGGGAGACGGCCAGATTGACCTGGTACGGCTCCGCGGCGAGGGCATCGATGCGGGGCACCACGCCAGAGGTCGAGATCGTGATCCGACGGGCGCCGAAGTTGAGCCCGTGCGGTTCGTGAAGGATCTCCACCATCTTCATCGTCGCGGCGTAGTTGTGGAGGGGCTCGCCCATCCCCATCATCACGATGTTGGTCAGTGTTCGCCCGAGATCGCGTGCCCGGCGTGCCGCCCCGACCACCTGGGCCACCATCTCCCCCGCCGAGAGGTTGCGGGTCAGGCCGGCGAGGCCCGTCGCGCAGAAGGCGCAGCCGACTGCGCACCCGACCTGGCAGGAGACGCAAACCGTAGCCCGGTCCGGGTAGAGCATCAGCACGGTTTCGACAAACTGTCCGTCGTGGGTCTGGTAGAGGGTCTTGATTGTTTCCCCATCGTCCGCCTCAACCTCTCGCACGGGAGCAAGGGGGGAGAGCGGCAGCAAACCGGCCAACTCGGCCCGCAACCCCGTCGGCAGGTTGGTCATCACCCCGTAGTCCGGCGCAAGGTGGCGGTACAGCCAGGCGAAGATCTGGCGCCCGCGGTACGCGGGAACACCGGCCGCGCGGACGCGCTCCTCCAGTTCGGGCAGGGTGAGGTCGTAGCAGGAGATAGGGCGCTCCCGCCGGGACAGCCGCGGCCGCTCAGGGCCGCGCCGCGGCAGGAGCTGCACAGGCTCGACTGCCGGAACCGTGGTCGTAGGTTGAAGCGTGGTCGGCGTTTCCATAACCTAGAAATTATACCATGTGGCATCCCTCCACGGTCGATGCTGAGGCGAGACCAGGCGCCGCGGTTCGACCTCCATCCCTGCAGCGGCGGCGGCGAATGTATCCGCTCACCTCGGGCTTGAGGCGGCCGGGGCGGTGGTCGTTCTTCAAGCACCGGGCGTGACCGCTACCCGTTCGGGCCTCATTGGCACATCTCCTGCACACAGGATGTCCTAGCCCGCCGATTGGGCAGCCGCGTCCCGCGGGGGACCATCATCAAGGAGTCAGATGCAGATGGCCATCACTGGAAGGAAGAGCGACGAGCCCCAGCAGACGTTCTTCCGGGTCACAGACAGCATTCCAGAGGAGACCTGGTACTGGGCTGCTCTCACCTCTATCGGTATTTCGGCCCTTCTCAAGTTGAGCAACAAGGACAACTGGGCTCTGTTTGTGGGCCAGTGGCCGCCCACCTTCCTGCTGTTCGGCCTGTACCACCGGCTGATTCGGCCCAGCTCAAAGTAGGCGCCGCTCTCACGCGGCAGGCAACGTTCAAGCCCGAGCGCACGGGTTTCGGAGACCTGGGGTGGCACTGGTACGCCACCCCAGGTCTCGTTCTGGTTCGGTCCAATAGGAGCGCCCGTGCTCCCGGGCGGCTCCAGACCCGGCTCGCCCGGATCCAGGGGCATTCCTGCCGGGAGGCAGACAGCGGCGCGGGGCGGTATCCTGCCCAAGACAACGATGGGTCGGACGGGGGAGCGTCCTGAAGGCCTGGGTCGAGCCAAGACGTTTGGCCTGCTCGCAAGGCCACCCTCCGGTCCGACCGAGGGCTCGCCGCCGCGAGCGATGGGGAGGGTAGACCGGCGATGAAGAACCTCAGCCGCGTTCTGAGCGTGGCAGCATGGGTCACAGCAATCGTGATTGCCTGGACCGAACGCCGGACGGCCCAGGCACAACCGGTCCGCTCGCATGCGTCACCCAGGCCGGAGTCATCCCAATCTGGCGCCGAGGATCTTGGTGACGCGGAGACTGCCGCGAGTTCGGCGTCACAGGCCGTCGCCACGCCATCGGCTGCGGCGTTTGATTCCGGACCCTCACCGGCGCTGACCGACATCCCCAGGGATGCTGAGCCGACACAAACTCCAGCCGAGAATGTGGATACCGCGATCAGTCAGGTCGGGATCCTGGCTGTGAGAGACCCGGCCCGCGATCCTCAGGTGGAGGAGATCCTCGGACCCGCGTCCCTTCAGGACGACGAAATGACCGGCGTCCCGACAGGGCAGGAGAGCGGCCCGTCCGATGCCGTCTCAGCCGTCGCCAGTGGAGAGGGAGCTGCTGCTCCAAACGATACGGCCGGGGCGCCGCGCGGCGACAGGCGGGGGCCTGGAGGGACGAGTCCTGCATCGACTGGCGGCGAAGCGGCTGGCCCGGTCAATTCCGTCCCAGGCACGGGCACGGCAGCTTGCCCGGACGGCTACCCCATCAAGGGCAACGCGTCGTCGAGGATCTACCACCTTCCCGGCGAGTCCTCCTACGACCGGACCATTCCCGAAATCTGCTTCGCCACCGCCGAGGACGCCACGGCAGCCGGCTTCCGGCCCCGGAAGCACTGATCGTTCCCAGGCGGACCGGCCGGCGCTTGCCGCACCGGCTGGTCTCCGGTCGCCAGCCTCCCTCGCTATACTGCGGCACCGTCACTTCCATGCGCGTGCCTCTTCATTACCCACGCCGCTTCCGGCGCCCTGAGGAGGATTGAGACGCGAGGATCCCACGCGGACGGGGGCCGGACGGTGATCGTCGCGGAAATGGGTGAATATCGTGGTCGCGGCTGCGGCGTTCGAGGCCCTTGAGAATCTGCCCAGTCCACTCACACCCTTTGTCGGGCGGGAGGCGGAGGTGGCGAGTCTGTGCTCGCTGCTGCGGCAGGATGGGATCCGCCTGGTGACACTGACCGGCCCCGGCGGCATCGGCAAGACTCGGCTTGCCTTGCGGGTCGCGAGTGACCTTCGGCACGAGTTTGCCGACGGGGTGCGGTTCATCTCACTCGCCGCGGTGACCGACCCCGATCTGCTGCCGGTGACGATTGCCGGAGCGCTCGGTGTGCGAGAGGAGAGCCACCGGTCAGCGCTGACGGCGCTGATGGATGCCTTGCGGGATCGTCACCAACTTCTGGTCCTGGACAACTTGGAGCGGCTGGTGGACGGCGCCGGGGTGATCACAGACTTGCTGACCGCCTGCACGGGGATGAAGGTGGTGGCCACCAGCCGCACCCGGCTCCGGCTGCGGGGCGAGCACGAGCGCCCGGTACCGCCGCTCACCCTCCCGCCTCCTCGCGGTGCAGAGGCCGCGCCAGTGCTCGACTACGACGCGGTCCGGCTCTTCGTCGATCGGGCGAGGGGAGTCGATCCGAGCTTCGCCATAACCACCGCAAACGCCGCGGTGGTGGCCGAGATCTGCCGTCAACTGGACGGGCTGCCGCTCGCCATCGAGTTGGCGGGGGCCCGGGTCAAGGTGCTGTCTCCGGATGCGCTGCTGGCCCGTTTGACCAATCGGCTCCGCGTGTTGATTGGGGGCCCCCGGGATCTGCCGGAACGGCAGCGTACGCTCCGCGACACCATCGCTTGGAGCCACGACCTGCTGGACCGGGAGGAGCAGATTCTCTTCCGCCGGCTGGCGGTCTTCGCCGGCGGCTTCACGCTGGAGGCAGCTGAAGGGGTCTGCGCTGGGGGGAGTGACGTCTCCGAAGAAGCGCAGAGAGCGTCGATTGGTCGGTCCTCTTCCCTGGCCGCTCACTCTCGAATCACCGCTCTTGATACCCCTGTTCTGGACCTCCTCGGAGGGCTGGTGGATGACAGCCTGCTGCAAGGATCCGAACCTCGGGACGGGGAACCCCGGTTCTCCATGCTGGAGACGGTGCGGGAGTATGCCCTGGAGCGGCTGGCAGAGAGCGGGGAGGAGGCGGCCATCCGGGCCGCGCACGCTGCCTGGTTCCTGGACGTGGCCGAGCAGGCGGAGGTCGAACTCGCGGGACCGCACCAGATCACCTGGTTGTCACGGCTGGAGGCCGACCACGAGAACCTGCGAGTCGCGCTCGACTGGTCGTCAACCGGGGGTGATGCCGGAATTGGGCTGCGCCTGGCGAGCGCCCTCTGGCGCTTCTGGGCGCCCCGTGGGCATCTCCGCGAAGGTCGAGAGTGGCTGGAACGCGCCCTTCTAACAGGGGAAGACGCCCCGCCCGCGACCCGGGCCAAGGCGCTCCATCACCTGGGAAACCTTGCCCTCGATCTGGATGACTATCCCCGGGCAGAGGCTGCCTACGAGGCCAGTCTCCACCTCTGGCGAGCGCATGGCAACGAACCGGGTGTTGCCGCGGCGCTGAACGGTCTTGGCCTGGTAGCGAGCAATCGCGGGGATTACCGGGAGGCAATGCGACTCCATGGCGAAGCTCTGGATCTCCGGCGCAAACACGGAGATCGCTACGGGATCACGCTCTCACTCCACAACCTCGGGAATGTTGCCCGCGACGAAGGGGATTACGAGCGGGCCCGGGCACTTCATGAAGAGGTGGTTGAACGGCGTCGTGAACTCGGCGACCTGGCGGGGCTGGCCTATTCATCCTGGATCCTCGGGCAGCTTGCCGCCGGTCAGGGTGACGCCGATGCGGCTGGTCAGCGCTTCGAGGAGGGCTTGCGCCTGTTCCGCGAGGTAGGTGACAAGCTGGGGATTGGCTACACGCTGGTTGACCTGGCTCGACTCGCTCACCAGCAGGGGGACGACAAGCAGGCCGTCTCCCGCTACCGCGAGGCATTGACGCTCCGGCGCGAGATGGGCGATCAGCGTGGGGTCGTGGAGTGTCTGGAAGGGCTGGCCAGCGTCGCTCTGGCTCAAGGGCAGCCTGAGCACGCCGTCCAGCTGCTCGGTGGCGCGGACGCGTGGCGCGAGGCTGCCGGCGCTCCCCTCCCGCCAGCAGCCCGTGCCGGTCATCTCCAGGAGATCGCCGACGCCTCTGCGGCTCTGGGCGAATCAAGATTCGCGACGGCATGGAAGACTGGTCGTGCCACTCCACTTGAGGAGACCATCGCGGTCGGCGAAGCCATCCAGGTGGCCGGGCCGGTGGCCGCCGACGATGTCACCCCCGACCTTCCGGCCAACGCGGGGCTCACAACCCGGGAGTTGGAGGTGCTGCGGCTCTTCGCGGCGGGTCACGACAGCTTCGAGGTGGCCGACCTGCTTTTTATCAGCCGCCGCACCGTGACCACTCATTCCTCTAATATCCTCGCCAAGCTCGGCGTCAACTCGCGCGCTGCGGCTGTTGGCTCCGCACTCCGCCTTGGGCTTGTCTGAGCAGCGGCCCTCTACCTACCTGCCGAGGCGGAGGGCCGGTCTAGGGAAGAGTTAGTTAACCCCGTGTGCAGATTTCGGGGTCAGTCGAGGAGGAGGACGAGTTGGAGCGGCTCGTTGCCGCGTTGGACGTTGAGGAGGACGGCGACGGTGTGGCTGAGGAC
>JALYMD010000146.1 GCA_030773875.1 Chloroflexota bacterium
CTTTCAGGACACCGACGATCTGTTCCTCTGAGAACCGGCTCCGACGCATACCGTCCTCCTTGGGGTGCCATTCACCCCCAGAGGACTCCCATTTTCGCCGGACCAGCTTTCGGGGGGCAGGTCAAGCCTCTCTCAAGTCGCAGCCATCCCAGCCGCTCGTGCCATTCCAGCCCGGCTATCTTAGGCCAGCCAGCCTTGACCGGCCCATCTTTTTCTTGTTACAAGTTATGTACATGATGGCACCGCCCCGCTTACATCAGCGTCGGCTCGGGATGGAGCGGCAGGCGATGGCGCACTACCATACCCACCGCCTGCTTTGAGACCTTCCCCTTCCCCCGCCCAACTAACGAGCAGCGGGAGTCTATCGCCGCCGCCGCGAAGGAGTTGGACGAGCACCGCCGCGCCTGGCTCAACCCCGAGGGCGCCACTGAGGCCGAGCTGAAGAAACGAACCCTCACCAACCTCTACAACGCGCGCCCCGCTTGGCACGCCCACGCCCGCCTCGACCGCGCCGTCTGGGCCGCCTACGGCTGGGACGACCCCGACCCCGCCGGCGTCGAGGAGGACACAATCCTGGCCCGACTGCTGGCGCTCAACCTGGAGCGAGCCGGCGTCTAATGGACTCGTCCCCGCCAGAGGGACAAAGGGCGGGAGCCAGCTCCTCATCGATCGCGGGCTACGAGATCGGACGGCCCTGCATCCCCGGGCGCTCAGGCGCCCAGGTCATCGTGGCCAGCACGAAGGCGAGACTTAGCGCGTCCGCCGGCCCATCGCCCCATCCCTCCGCCCACGGCTCTAGAGCGTGTTATGAACTTTTCGGAAGGAAAGGCATCAGCAACACCTCTACTTTACAAGTGTCGACGTGTGTTTACCGATGATTCCTGAATGGAGGGAGTGGGGTCAGGACTGGGGGTGCCGAAACGCCTCATCTGCGGGGCGCTCAGGCCCTCGGTCCCCTGATATGACTCGGCTTCACCCCCTCAAGTCCATAACAGACTCTAGTGGTGCGTCAAGGCTGAATTGCCGATGACAAGGCGTGGGCGGGGCGGGGTGATCGACCCGTCGCCTCGCTCCGGGAGATCTCCGCCATGGCATACCCCTATCGCGTCATTCTCTCCGAGGGGCAGCGCGCGGAGCTGCGCAGCCTGGTCGGCAGTGGTGTCGCCCCCGCCCGCATGCCGACCCGGGCCCGCATCCTGCTCAAAGCCAACCATGGTGAGGGCGGGCCGGGCTGGTCCGATGCCGCTATCGCCGGGGCGCTGGACGTCAACCCCAGCAGCGTGCTGCGGGTGCGCCGGCAGTTCGCCCGGGAGGGTCTGGCGGCGACGCTGGCGCGCAAACGCCCCGACCGCGTCTACGAGCGCGCCCTCGACGGAGAGCAGGAGGCGAAGCTCATTGCACCCGCCTGTTCGGCGTCGCCGGATGGTGCCGACCACTGGAGCCTGCGCCTGTTGGCTGATGAACTGGTCAGGTTGGAGGTGGTGGCGACGATCTCCCATGAGACGGTGCGTCAGACGCTCAAAAAAACGAACTCAAGCCCCACCTGAGCGAGCAGTGGTGCCTGGCCCCGACGGCCGGCCCCGACTTCGTCTGGCACATGGAGGACGTGTTGTCCGTCTACCAGTGACCGTTCGATCCACCTCGACCCGTCGTCTGCCTGGACGAGACGAGCCGCCAGCTGCTCGGCGAGGCGCGTGCTGCGCAGCCGGCCGGCCCGGGCCGTCCCGCTCGCCACGACCCGGAGTACGTGCGGGACGGCGTCGTCAACCTTTTCCTCGTGACCGAACCGTTGCGGGGGTGGCGGGCCGTGCTCGTCAGCGACCAGCGGACGCGGTTGGATTTCGCCGCCTGCGTCAAGGAGTTGGTTGACGTCCACTATCCCGCGGCTGAACGCATCGTGCTGGTGATGGATCAGCTCAACACCCATTCCCCGGCGTCGCTGTACGCCGCCTTCCCGCCGGCCGAGGCCAAGCGCTTGGCGGACCGCCTGGAGATCCACCACACGCCCAAGCACGGCAGCTGGCTCAACATGGCCGAACTCGAACTGAGCGTTTTGCAGCGGCAGTGCCTGCGCCAGCGGCTGCCCGATCGAGACGCCATGGCGCGGGAGGTGGCCGCCTGGGCGCGCCGCCGCAACGACCACACCAAGCGGATCGACTGGCAGTTCACAACCGCCGACGCGCGGACCCGGCTCCGTCGCCTCTACCCGGCGTTTGACAGTTGACGCACCACTAGGCGGTCCCCATGCCGCAGGGGCGGCAGCAGCAGGCGCATGACGGTCCCTTGCGCCTCCTCCCGCGTCGCAAAGCTGGTTGTTTAGGAGCGATCCGGATCACCAAGACGCCCCAAGTCTGCACGAGGGCCACGCCACCCCAGAGGGTGGGGCGCACGCTCAGGACCTAGCAGCGGAAGCGATTCGCCGCCGGGTCTACGCTGATCAAGCGCACGAAGGCGTGGAACATGGCAACCTCGCCGAGCTCGAGGGACGTGGGCACGAGGCCCCCCACGGTGTGCGGGCGTCCCCTCGGAACGGCCGCCCGCGATTGCCACGCCACGAACTTCCGCCCGTTGCGAGCTTGAGGGGACGGAAAATACCTGTCGGATCGCGGTCGTCGCGTGGCTCAGGAGAGGAAAAGAGCTGGACGGCCTCGTCCTCTGCGTGCTTGGCATGGCATGACCACCGGCGCCTCCTCCGGTGGCCGATCTACCGGGAGCCCCGCATCACCACCGACGTCCGCAAGGCCACGATGTGATGGGCGTTAGCATGAGGTTCAGGCGTGAGTTGAGAGTGAGCGACCCCTCGACGATATCCGCCGAGGGGTCGCTCATCACGCACGATCTGGTGC
>JALYMD010000147.1 GCA_030773875.1 Chloroflexota bacterium
GGACTCGGGAGTGCCCTCCTCGTCCTCCTCGGGCTCAAAGGCTTCCGGAGTTACGACCTCAGCATCAACGATGAAGCCGCCAGCGATGTCCACCACCTCAGCCGGGTTGAGCGGCTCGTCGAAGGACATCGGGAACGGGTTCTCGCCGTTCAGGAGGTTCAGGTAGGCCGCGTGGCGGGCCTCGACGCCGTGGATCGTCAGCGCCGCCGTCAGCAGTTCGTCGCTGTCGATCAGGTACTGGGCCGCCCCGGTGTAGGCGCTGACGCCGGTGTTCTCCAACGCCTGGGCGGTCGCCAGGAAGGGTTCGGCGTCGGTGAAGGCGTCCCCGAAGTCGTAGGTGCCCTCCTCCACCGGCTCGCCACCGAGGTCGTTGATGACGGCGGTCAGCGTCTCGACGTGGGTTGCCTCGTTGGCGCTGATCTCCGCGATGAAGTCGACGACCGTGGTGTCGAACCCAGCGTCGAGGAAGGCCTGCTCGGTGAGTGAAGCCAAGCCGTCCCGGTAGAAGGCGTTCTCCAGGTGCTCCAGGGTCAGCGCGTAGTTAAGTACGCTGATCTCGTCGTCGCCGACATCCTGAGCCGCGGCCTCGAAGTCACGCAGGGCGGGAATTCCGGCCAGGGCCAGGGCCGCACCGCCGGTCAGCGCCGCGCTGCCCTTGAGCAGCCCGCGGCGAGAGGCCAGCCGCTGGCGCACCTCGTTCACCATCTCGATCGTGTTTTCCTGAGCGTGTCGCATCTCGTTACTCCTTGGGGATCCGCTCTCCAGCGGCCAATTCGGCCGCGTCGTGAGGCTCATACCGGGGCTGCTGATCGCCGGTCCTGTTGCTTAGGAGTCCGGCGTCGCCTCCTCGTCGTCCTCGTCCATCGCCTCGCCGACCTCGCCCGAGACGATGAAGGGGCCTGCGATCTCGAGGACCTCTTCCGGCGAAAGCGGGGTCTCGAATGCGGCCGGGAATGGCAAGGTCCCGTTGACAAAGTTGAGGTACGAGGCGTGGCGCGCCTCGACGGCAGCAATCGTGCCGGCAGCGGTGAGCAACTCAGGATCAGAGATGGCCGCGGCGGCGCCGTCGTAGGCGGAGACGCCGAGATTCTCTACGGCCTGGGCGGTCGCCAGGAAGGCGGCGGGATCGGTGAGGGCGTCGCCGAAGTCGTACTCGGCCTCCTCGACCGGCTCGCCGCCCAGGTCGTTGATCACCGACGTCAGCGTCTCGACGTGATCCGCCTCGTGGTCGCGGATGTCGACGAGAAAGTCGAAGATGCTGTTGCCCAGCGGGTCTTGCCCGAAGTCGGCCTCATCGAACTCCTCAAGACCCTGGCGGTAGAAGGTCGCTTCCAGGTGCTCCAGGGTCAAGGCGTAGTTGAGGACTGCGATGTCGTCCTCAAAGAAGTCCTCCGCCGCAGCCGGGGTGCCATCCTGGGCAGCGGCGAGCCGCGGCGCGGCCGCGAGGCCCAGCGCCAGAGCGCCCCCGCCGACCACCTTGGCCGACCCGGTCAAGAAGCCACGCCGGCTGGCCAGTCGCCGCCGCTCCTCGATGACCGTTTCCAGAAACTGCTCGTGCAACGGTCGTGTTCGCATCTCACTCCTCCAACCCGCACCCATCCCCCAACTCCAAGACGGTCAAGGGACAAGACCTAATACGTAGCCGGCGCCGGATCAGATCACTGGCGACCAGCCTCATCCTGGGATTTGCCGCCTCTGCGGCGCCAGAACCGCATGACTAAAGGCAAAACGCGTGCCAACGGCTTGTTACGTTGTTGCCCAAGCAACCCGGGCGACCTCCTCCTCGCTTGGTCTCAAGGCTCCAACGGCCGTTCACGTGGTCACCGTCAACCAGGGGTTGATGTCCAGCGCCACCTGGCCGGACACCAAGCTGGCCAAGGGGTTCTGATTGAGCACCTCCCCGGGAAGCTCTCGGGTACTCCAACGTGAATCTCTGCGACGGTTGACGGTGACGGTGCCCCAATGCCGTGGGTCATCACCGCCAAATCCGCTCTAATGCCTGTGTTGACTGGTCGCCCATCATCGCGGGCTGGTCGGGACGACTTGGTCTCCAGCGGAGCCCCCCGAACACGAACCCCTCGAAGCAGGGGGCCGGCCTGTTCATGTCGCCTTCTCATTCGGAATTTGGGAGCGCCAGAGGTGGCAGCAATGGGAGGCCTGAGGTCAATCACGTCATGGCTGGCGTAGGTTCACCTCACGGGGCATACGTGACCTCGCATCGAGGACGCCCAGCGTGGCGGACTCGCCGGACGTTCCGATGGCTGTGACCGTACAATGTCCTTCTTGCGTCGTCACACAGGAAATGGCCGATCACCTCGCGCCGCGCCCTCAACCGGAGGAACCTTTACGATGACTGTCCGTCCTGTTCCCGACCGTTGCATCCGCCTGCCGGCAGTACCGTGGGGCGTCGTCACGCTGGTCTTGGTCGTGGCCGTGCTGAGTGTGCTCCTGACTGAGCAGGAGCACGTCGGGGCATTCGGCGGAACATACGAGTCGCATCTGATCGCGGCTGTCGCACCCGGAGATTCACGGGCGGAGCCGGCACCCCTTGGGGAGCCTGTCACGGCGGGACCATGGCGCATGACCGTCCTGGAGGCGATCACCGGCCAGGATGCGACGGAGCGCGTCACTGGCGCCAACCCCCTCAACGACCCGCCGCGGGATGGGTTCACCTATGTCCTCATCCGCGTCGCCGCGGAGAACACGGGTGACCGCCCGCTCCGCCTCGACACGGATGACTTCGCCCTGGTCGGCTCCTCCGGTCTCGTGCGTCGCTTCGTCGGAGCGCTGCCGCCGGACCCGGCGGTGGATACCACGGTGGAGCCGGGGGCGGCTCACGAAGGTTGGGTCGTCCTTGGGGCGCCGGTGGACGAGACCGGCTTGGTGCTGCTCTACGATAGCATCACGCTACCTGGGTCCTGGGCCGATCGCGCCTTCGCCCTGGAGCCGGGCGCTACCGTCCCGCCGTCTGCACAGCCGTTTGAGGAGCCTGACGACGCCGGCACGGATCCCGCCGTGCCGATTGGAGTAGGCGGGTCCATAGTGACCGCCGCCTGGCGGGTGGAACTGCTGGAGGTGGTCCAGGGCGATCCGATCTACGACCTCTACAACGGGGACTTCCGCGTCCAGGCGCTGGACCGGAGCGATGCGAGTGACGCCGCCCCCTGGCTGGCGCTCAAGGTTCGGATCACGAACGTTCGCTCAGGAGTCGCGCCCGCGTTCCTTCCCCCGACGGCGTTCATGCTTGTGGATGGCGAGGGCACCGCCGTACCCAACACGCTGACCTTGACGGCGGCGACCCCGGACGCGAGCGGAAGCTACGCGCCCGGTGCCTCGCGCGAGGGGTGGGTGGTGTTTGAAGTGCCGACTCCCTACGTCGAGAGCGGAACCACCATCGTCCGTTTCCTGCCCTACCGGACCGACTCCGACCCCCGCTACTTCACCTACGGTGCGGAGGCAACGGACCGCGCAGAGTAGGGGCAGGACGGACGATCTTGCCGCCGGCGAAGCGAACTCGCCGGCACTAGCTCCTGGTAAAGGGAAACGGAGCGGCTCTCTCAAGGCGCCAGCTGGCACGTTTCGGTGTTCTTCGCCTGCCCAGCAGGGCCGCTCCGCCTCGCTCGGTGCCCACCGTCTCTACGCCCTAGGGGACCGGGCACTGTGTCCGGTCCCCTAAGGCAGTCGGAGAACGGGAGATCTCGCGAGGGACGTCCTCCTAGGACGTTCCGCCAGCCGCTGGCGTGCCAACCCCGCCGACGATGAAGGGCTCGACGGCCGCCAGCACCTCGGGCGGAGTCAGCGGCGCCTCAAAGGCTTCAGGGAAGGGCACGGCACCGTTGAGAAGGCGGAAGTAGGCGAGGTGGCGGGCCTCGACGCCGTGGATCGTCAACGCCGCGGTCAGCAGTTCGTCGTTATCGATCAGGTACTGGGCGGCACCCGTGTAGGCGTCCAACCCAACCTCTTCCACCTGCTGCGAGAGCGCGAGGAACTCGGGCAGCGTGGTGTAGGGGAAGGTGTACTCGTCCTCCCCGACAGGTTCACTGCCCAGATCAGTGATCGTGTTGGTCAGAAACTCGACCTGGGTCTCCTCATTCTCAACAATCTGAGCGAGGTAGTCACGAACCGACTCGTCATATCCGGCATGGACGAACGCGTCATCGTCGAACTCCTCAAGGCCGGACCGGTAGAGCGTCGAGTCCAGGCGTTCCAGTCTCAGCGCGAAGTTGAGAACGTCCACCTCGTCCTCGAAGAAGTCGTTGTTCTGGGCAACCGCCAGCCGTCGCCCCGAGAGCACCGGAGCACTGGCGTACGCCAGGGCCAGGGTGCCGCTCCCGGCTAGCATGACGGAGCCACGCAGGAGGCCCCGGCGGGACGTGAGGAGACGGGGCGTCTCCGCGGAAAGGGTGCGCAGAGATCCGTGAGATCGTCGCATCGTGTGTAACTCCTTCAGCACCGGGCGCCTGCGATTGGGCGACCGGCCGGGTTAATAACCGAGGCGTTCGGGGCCGGGATTAGGACGCCGGGGTGGCGGCCTCGCCCACGATGAATCCGCCGGCGATATCCAGCACCTCGTCCCGGGAGAGCGGAGTCTCGAACGGCTCCGGGGCCGGCGGATCTCCATTGAGCACGTTGAGGTACGACGCGTGAAGCCCCTCGACGGCAACAATGGTCCCGGCGGCAGTCAGGAGATCAGCATCGGAGATCGCGGCTCCCGCCCCGTCGTACGCGGAAACCCCGGTGTTCTCCAGGGCCTGCGCGGTCTGAAGAAAGGCGGCCGGGTCGGTATAGGCGTCGCCAAAGTCGTACTGCTGCTCAACGACCGGCTCTCCACCCAGCTGGGTGATCACCTCGGTCAGCGTAGCAACGTGAGCCGCCTCGTGGTCGCGGATGAGGGCGAGCCGCTCGTTGATCGAAACACCGAAGGGATCGGCACCAAAGTCGAAGAGATCGATCCCGTCACGGTAGAAGGCGTGCTCCAGATGCTCCAGCGTCAGCGCGTAGTTGAGGACATCGAGATCATCCTCGAAGTCCTGCTCGACTTCCAAGACTGGGGTCGCATCCTGCGCGAAGGCTGCCCGCGGCATGCCCGCGAAGGCCACTGCCGCCGCGCCGGCCCCAACCACCTTGGCGCCTCCCGCCAGGACGTCACGACGGGAGGCGAGTCGCTCGCGCTCCTCGTTCACCGCGTCGATCAGTAATTCGTGCCACTGTCGCATGTCGATCCTCCTCCACGGCAATCGTGCCGCGAGCCGCTCGGGTCACGTGTCGAACGCATTGACAAAGGACGCCCGCCGAACCCTCTACGTGTCGTCCATCCGAGATCGCCGCCCGGTCATGGAAGAGGCTCGCCTACCCTCTATGCCAGGATCGACAGGAATTTTTTCATCCCTCGGATGCCGCTCACGTGTCAGGTTCGGAATCATCGTCGTCCGCCGCCGGTTCCGACACCCTGCCTTGGAATGAATGGTGAGTGCCACCAGAACGCCGACGGTGCTCCCTGCCACAGCACGTGATGGAGTCCTAGTACTACAGCGACAGTTAAGGTGGAGGGTTAGCCGCCCTGGTCAGGATGAGGGCGGAGGGAGCCGTGACGACGCGTGACGAGATCGCGGGGTGGTGGGCGGAGTTAGAGAGGTTGCACGGCCG
>JALYMD010000148.1 GCA_030773875.1 Chloroflexota bacterium
GCTAGTGCCCGGCAGGTTCTTCCGCCCCTTCCCGGTTGGCGGGGATGGGGATGTCCGCGACCTCGAACTCCTTGAAGGTCTGCATCGCGAGCAGACCAATGAAGACCGAGAAGGTGATCACCAGCCCACCGATGAACATGAACCGGAAGCGGCGGTCGTCAAACTTGAGGTGCATGAAAAAGCCCACGACCGCGACGAACTTGGCGATCGAGAGGATGATCAGCAAGGGTACAAGGACCGATTCGAGCGCTGGGATGTAATAGATGGCGACCTCAACGGCGGTGATGATCGCCAGCACCACCGCCACCTCGATATACGTTCGTGCACCCGGATGGTGCTCGTGGTTGTCCACCTGGTGGTCGGTGCCGGGTTTCGTGCCCGGCCCCTGGCTCTCAACCGGACCGATGTAGGACCCGCCGTGCGCCTGGTGCGCCATCTTCGCTCCTTCCTGCCTCCGGCCCAGTGGAACCTGGTATTAAGCCGGGCGAACTCCTTCGCCGATTCGCTTAGAAGAGGGCAGCTACGCTCCGGACAATCCCCGCAATGGGGGCGAACGCCCCGGTCTGCGTCTCGGTGACCTCCTCGTATGGAATCAGGTAGACGAGGGTGAAGATGACGATCCAGACGATGTCAACGAAGTGCCAGTAGAGACCGGCCAACTCCACGTCCAGGCTGTCTTCCTGCTTCACGCCGCCCCGGAGCGAGAGGAAGAGCAGGGTCAGCAGCCAGATCACCCCAATGGTCACGTGGGCGCCATGGAACCCGGTCAGCACGAAGAACGATGCCCCGAACATGTTGGTCTGGAGCGAGAGACCCTCGTGATAGAACTCGGTGAACTCAAAGTACTGGCCGCCAAGGAAGATGGAGCCGAGCAGCGCGGTAGCCGCGAGCCAGATGCGCAGGCCGCGATGGTCCCCCTTCTGGATCGCCGACAGCGCCAGCACCATCGTGAGGCTGCTCATGAGGAGCACAAAGGCACTGAGCGAGGTGTAGGGAATGTCGAGGATTTCGCTCGGGAAGGGTGCGAACCCCAGATCCTCGGCCCGGCCCCGATAGATCATGTAGGTCGCGATCAACGACCCGAAGAACATGCAGTCCGAGGCGAGGAACGCCCACATCAGCAGCTTGCGGTGGTCCAACCCGGTACTGGTGGGCGGATGGTCCGCATGGCCGTGATCGTCCCCGTGTCCGGCGCCGTGCGCGCGCTCCAGTTCAACGGCCGTCGCCATGCGGACTCCCTTCGGTCATCAGTCAAGAAGTCGAGTGGGTCGGGAAGTCAAGAAGAACCAGATGTCGCATCTCGACTTCCCGACGCCCCGACTTGCTCGAATCCCGTGCTAGCTTGCCGGCTCCAGAGACCATCCGTAAACGCCGGCGATAAGCGTGACCATCCCGGCAGCAGTAAGCAGCGGCAGATCCAGTGCACCAATGGGGATCCGTGGGTAGCTGAAGAGCAGCCCCATGGCGGCCAAGAAGATACCGAGGGAAGCCACCACCGGCCAGAACGATGGGTTGGGCAGGTGGATATTGTGTTCGTCTCCAGCCTCAGCGCGGCGCTCGGCCTGCTCCAAGGCATCCTCGTCGGGGGCCTGGCCTTCGCCAATCTTGAAGCCGGCGATGGTCGCCTCGACCGTCTCCTCCTCGGTGTGACCCTCGCCCTCGTACTTGCCGTACTTCTCTTCCCAGAGCGGATCCCGGTGCCGCACGACGGGAATGGTTGCGAAGTTGTAAACCGGCGGCGGGGAGGGAATGGACCACTCCAGGGTAGCCCCATCCCAAGGGTCGTTGCCCGCCTTCTTCCCGCGCTGCAGGCTAACCGCGATGTTGTACATGAAGATCAGGAACGAGAACCCGAGCAGGTAGGAGCCAAAGCTGCTGACCACATGCCAGAACTGGAGTCCGCTGCCTTCACCGTAGGTGCCATAGCGGCGGGGCATGCCCTCCAGGCCGAGGAAGTGCATCGGGAAGAAGGTGGTGTTGAAGCCGGCGAAGGTGACCCAGAAGTGCAACTTGCCGATCTTCTCGTCCAGCATGCGGCCGGTGAACTTGGGGAACCAGTAGTAGATGCCCGCCAGCAGGGCGAAGATGCTGCCACCGAAGAGCACGTAGTGGAAGTGGGCCACCACGAAGTAGGTGTCGTTGTGGTGTTGGTCGATCGGCGGGGATCCGTGCATGACGCCGGAGATGCCACCGATCACGAACTGAGAGACGAGACCGACCGCAAAGAGCATGGGCGTCGTGAAGTTGAGCTGGCCACCCCACATCGTGGAGGTCCAGTTTAAGATCTTTACTCCTGTTGGCACCGCGATCAGCATCGTACTGGCGGAGAAGACGGAGTTGGGGACCGGACCGAGTCCGACCGTGAACATATGGTGGACCCAGACCCCGAAGCCGAGGAAGGCGATCGTCGCGGTCGCGTAGACCATGACCGCGTAGCCGAAGAGGGGCTTGCGGGAGAAGACCGGGATGAGTTCGGAAATGATGCCGAAGGCCGGCAAGATCAGGATGTAGACCTCGGGGTGGCCGAAGATCCAGAACAGGTGCTGCCAGAGCAGCGGATCACCACCGCGCGCCACGATCTGCCGCGTGGCCTCATCGTAGATGTAGGGGATGTAGAAGCTGGTGCCGGCGAAGCGATCGAAGCTGAGCAGCGCGAGGGCGATGGTGATCGCGGGGAAGGCCATCACAATCAGAATCGAGACGATCAGCGCGTTCCAGGTGAAGAGCGGCATCCGCATCAGGGTCATGCCGGGAGCGCGCATGTTCAGGATGGTGATGATGAAGTTGAGGGAGGCTGCAACGGAGGCGATACCCAGGACCTGGAGGCCGAGCGCCCAGAAGTCCACGTTACGCCCTAAGTTGAACCCCCTCTCAGTGAGAGGGGCGTAGCCGTACCAGCCCATGTTCGGGGCGGCGTTGGCCAGCCAACTCAAGCTGAGGATGAGGCCGCCAAAGAAAAAGACCCAGTAGCTGAAAGCGTTGAGGCGAGGGAATGCCACATCTCGGGCACCGATTTGGAGCGGGACGATGTAATTGAAGAACGCGGAACTGAGCGGCATGACGGCGAGGAAGATCATCGTCGTGCCATGCATGGTGAAGAATTCGTTGTAGCGCTCGAGGGTGATCAGGTCGTTGTTGGGCTCGATTAACTGGGTGCGGATGACGAGCGCTTCCAACCCGCCGATGAGCAGGTAGACGATGGCGGTCACGCCATAGAGCAAGCCGATCCGCTTGTGGTCGACCGTCGTGATCCAACTCCAGAGGCCGGATTCCTTCTTGAACGCCGGACGGGCAACCGTCTGCGTCCCTGCTCCCGCCCCCGCCGGCTGCGCTACCGATGCCATCGCCTGCTCCTACCCTCGCCGGCCACCGCGCGGCCGATCCCCGGTTCGCCGAATCGCCCGCTATTCCTCGCCTTGCTTCACATGGAGATTCTGCTGCTCCCGCGCCGTCTCGGGGCACCCGCCAGCCGGCTTCAGGCTGAGCAAGTATGGGACCAGCTCGTCGATCTGTTCTTGGGTTAGTGTCCCTTCTTTGATCTGGAGGGCCATGTAGTTGCCCTCCTTGACCCCAGCGGGGTTGTGCAGCCATGTCTCCAGGTTCTCCGGCGTGTTTGCCAGAGCGCCAGCGGCAATGAAGTCGCGGCAGCCGAACAAGGTCAGGTTGGGTGCAGCGCCCACGCTGTAGGGGTTACCCGTCAGTCCGGCCTGGGCCGCCACCGCGTTGGTGCCGTTGATAGCGTGGCAGCCGATGCAGATGCCGAAGGAGCGGGGCGCCTCAGACACGTCCCCCGTCTGGGGGTTCGCGTCGAACGCCGGACGCTCGGTGTTGTAGGAGGCCACCCAGGCATCGAACTCTTCCTGCGGATCCACGACCATGGTGAAACGCATCAAGGCATGGGCCACGCCGCAGAACTCGGTGCATTCGCCGTAGTAGATGCCGGGGTTCTCTGGCGTGAAGCCAATCTCGTTGACGTGACCGGGAATGACGTCGTGCTTGCCGAAGAGCTGCGGAGCCCAGAAGGAGTGGATGACGTTGTTGGAGTGGAGCTGGAGCTTGATCTTGCGATCCTCGGGCAGGCGAACCTCAT
>JALYMD010000149.1 GCA_030773875.1 Chloroflexota bacterium
TCGGAGCTAGAAGCGCTGTTGCTGGAGGCGCAGCTCATCAAGTGGTATCAGCCGCGCTACAACACGGCGTTGCGCGCGTTCGAGCACTACCCATTCATTCGGGTCGACGTGGCGAATCCCTGGCCACGCGTCACTCTGGCCAAGGCCCGAAAGGAGGACGGGGCGCGCTACTTTGGTCCGTTTCGGAACAAGTCCGGAGCGCGCAAGACGGTGGACCTCATCAACGCCATCGTCCCCCTCCGGACCTGCTCACGCTCTTTCAAGGACGCCAGGTCCTATGGATCCCCGTGCATTCAGCTCGACCTCGGGAACTGCCTTGGCCCCTGTGCTGGTCGGGCCAGCCGGGATGACTACATGGGGCTCGTGCGCGAGGTCGTCCAGTTCCTAGACGGGCGCGACGAGGTCTTCTATGAGCGGCTCTGGCGCGGGCTGGAGGACGCCGCCGCGCGACTCGACTTCGAGCGAGCGGACAGACTTCGGCGGGAGATTCAGCAGATCGGTCAGGTGGTTGGAGCGCACAAGCAGCTGCGAGAGGCAGCCGAGACGCACACGCTGCTCCTCGTTCTCCCGTCCGCCGATCCGGCCGCCAGGGAGGTCTTGCTTGTTGCCGCCGGTCGGCTCTGGGCACAGCTGCGAGCAGATCGATCCGGTGGGGCTGCCGATCTCGC
Source organism: Chloroflexota bacterium (assembly GCA_030773875.1). The sequence continues at coordinate 669 of JALYMD010000149.1, forward strand.
GGCTCGTCTTGAACGCTCCTGGGAGCGCTTTCAGCGCCACGGGAACCGTCCCCTGGACCACGACACCGTGGACGATGCGAACATTCTTAACCGGTGGCTCTACCGCAACGCTGGCCACCCAGCCATCCTGCCGTTGCCACCACCCCAAGACAGCTTGTCTTGGCACGACCTTGCGCGACGCGCCCTGGATTTGAGTGAGGAAGAGCTCCTGTCGGAGATCGTCGTCCACGTGGGTGAGGACGTTGAAGATGATATCGGCGGTGCCTCGGTCAGTTCTACGGAGAACCAGATTCCCGTCTCGTAGCCTCTCCCGGCCGTGTCCGGTCTCCCCCAGACGACGAGCGTCTGCAGCTCCCCGGGGCATGCCGCTTCGCCCCAGGCATGACCCCTCCTCACCCCTTCATAAGGTACCGATGAGTGGGATCAGTTGATTGTTAATCAGGAAAACGAAACTCGGAATTAGAGGCAATGCGAGCCGATTTGAGGGATGGAAAGGACCCGGCCTTCCCCCGGTCGGTTGCTTGCCTCCAGGAGCTTCTCTCGTTCGCCGACGGCATCGAGTCGATCCAGCGGTCATCACCACGAGAGCGGCGTCTGATGGAGCGGCCGCGTGGGTTCGTACTAGGTCTCTCCACAGCCTCATCTGCCCGGTCTACGCGGCCCCACCCCGCCTCAGCGGCCACCCCGGTGTCCTCCAAAAAGCGCCCTCGAACCCCCGCCTGGCCGCGCGACAGGTTCAGCCCTGCGAACACGATACAAGGGTGTCAGACGAAGCTGCATCCTAACACTGGAAAGCTGTGGTACCCTTCGGCCCCTGCGGAAGAGAGTCCGTAGGCCCCCACCCTGTCGAACCCACAATGTTTTGGGGTGTCCTCTTCTGGATCATCGTCCCACTCAGGAACTGAGGTCATGCAAGGTGCCGTGATGCAACCGATCCACCAGGTTGCGAACGTGACGTTCCGTTACCCCATATTCTTCACGCGTGATCTGTTTGGGTCAGAGAATCCTCTTCTTGGGGAGGTCATAGCGGCCGGCCGCGACACTGGCGTCCCGAGCAAGGCCCTCTTCGTCGTGGATCAGGGACTGCTTGAGCAGAACCACGGCCTGCTCGACACTATCGAGGCCCACGCCCGGCTCCACAGCACGTCGTTCAACCTCGTTCGCCCTCCTCTCGTTGTCGAGGGCGGCGAACAGGTCAAGAATGACCCTGCAAACGTCGCGCCCGTCCACCGCGGGATCCACGAGTTCGGCATCGATCGGCACGCCTACGTCGTCGCGGTTGGTGGTGGCGCCGTCATCGATATGGTCGGATACGCTGCGGCTACCGCTCATCGCGGTGTGCGCCTCATTCGGGTGCCCACAACCGTTCTCTCCCAGAATGATTCGGGTGTCGGTGTCAAGAACAGCGTCAATGCTTTTGGCAAGAAAAACTTTCTCGGGACGTTTGCCCCCCCGTACGCGGTGCTCAACGACTTCGATTTTCTAACGACGCTATCGGATCGAGATTGGCGTAGCGGCATTTCAGAGGCAATCAAGGTTGCCCTGCTGAAAGACGCCGAGTTCTTCACGTTCATCGAGGAGCATGCCGACGAGTTGGCTGCGCGAGACATGACGGCTATGCAGTGGCTTGTCTACCGTTGTGCGCAGTTGCACTTGGAGCACATCGCGACGGGTGGTGATCCCTTCGAGTTTGGCTCCTCGCGGCCCCTGGATTTCGGTCACTGGGCAGCGCACAAACTGGAGCAGTTGACGAATTATTCCCTGCGCCACGGCGAGGCCGTAGCGATCGGCATCGCCTTGGATTCGACCTATGCCCACCTCATGGGCCTGCTTCCCGAGGACCATTGGCGGCGGATCCTCCATCTGATTACAGCCGTGGGACTCCCGGTGTATGTCCCCGAGTTGAGTCGGGACCTGACCGAGCGAGCCGATTCCCGCGGCGTTCTCAGCGGCTTGAACGAGTTCAGGGAGCATCTGGGTGGACAACTGACCATCATGCTCCTTGAACGGATTGGGCAGGGTGTCGAGGTGCACGAGATGGACGAGGACCGGATCTCCAAGAGCATCACGCTCCTCAAGGACTACCAGGTGAACGACCGAGCGGCGAACATCCATGATGGAGGTGTGGCATGGCCACGGACACCAGCAGCTGTCCCCTTACCCAACGCCAGTTGATCGACGAATACTTCATCGAGCACCGTACCAAGGTGTTGGACATAGCGGCCTTCCTCGATCGCATGGATCGCGCAGCCGCAAAAGACGGGGAAGACGACTTCCGGTTCATCGCCTTCCGAGAGACGCTACAGGAACTGTGTTCAGGAGTGCCCGGGCGGATTGAGCGCGTTCAGATGATCCTTAGTGACCGAACGACGGAGCCGCTGGCCGAGTTGGATCGGAAGGCCGCGTACGGCGCCTCCATCCAACGCGTACCGGAGCAGGAGGAGGTGCGCGATGGAATACATTGATCTACACGCCCAGATGGGCTCCCGCACGACTGACGACTACGAGCGGATGGCCCTCAGCGGCTGTCTCGCCCTCACCGAGCCGGCCTTTTGGGCCGGGTACGACCGCCGCTCAGTTGATGTCTTCGCCGACTACTTCGACCGCCTGACCGACTTTGAGCCAAAGCGGGCGGCGCTGTATGGCATTCAGCACTACACCTGGCTCTGCCTCAACCCGAAGGAGGGGGAGGACCGTGAGCTAACGCGGCAGGTCTTGGGCATCATCCCAGAGTTCCTCGACAAGCCGAACGTTCTTGGCATTGGCGAGATTGGTCTCAACCGGGTGACCCGCAACGAGCTCGCGACCTTCAAGGACCACGTGGACATTGCCGTCGCGCACGATCAGCTTATCCACATCCACACCCCGCACCTTGAGGATAAGTACAAGGGAACAAAGACGATCGTCGACGCTCTGGTCGCAGATGGCCGCGTCCAACCCGGGCGGGTGATGGTCGACCACGCAGAGGAACACACGCTCCCGATGATTCTTGAGGGGGGCTTCTGGGCCGGAATTACCCTCTATCCGACGACGAAGACATCCCCGGGGCGCGCCGTCGATATGGTCGAACGGTATGGTAGCGAGCGGATTTGCGTGGCTTCCGCCTGCGACTGGGGGCCGAGCGACCCCCTTGCCGTGCCGCGCTTCATCTTGGAGATGCGGCGTCGCGGGCACGGCGAGGGTTTTATCCGCAAGATCGTCTTCGAGAACCCCGTCACCTTCCTTGGTCAGTCCTCCAAGTTCCAGTTGCCCCAGGCTCGGGCAGCTTCAGTTGTCGGCTAGCGGGTGGAGAAGGAGCGGCGGTGCGACTCCGGCCCGATGGGTTCTTCCAACTCACGTATTGCACGAATATCCATCCGAGCAACGGGTGGAACAGCGTGCTTGCGAACCTTCGTCGCTACGCGCTCCCGCTTAGGGCACGATTCGCCCCGGAGGTGCCATTTGGGATCGGCCTCCGCCTCTCAGGCGAAGAGAGCCGCGAGTTGTTGGAAGGGACCAATCTTCCGGAGTTCAAGTCGTTCCTTGATGAACATGGGCTTTACGTGTTCACGCTCAACGGCTTTCCCCATGGCCCCTTCCACCAGCAGCCCGTCAAGGCTGATGTCCACGCGCCGGACTGGCGTGATGAGGAGCGCGTCCACTACACACTGAGGTTGGTCGAGATCCTGGCCACCGTTCTCCCTGCCGAGATGGACGGCGGCATCTCGACCAGTCCGCTCTCCTACAGCAGATGGATTGATCAGAATGACCCGGGCATATGGGATCTCCTCGTCGGCAATGTGGTGCGAGTCGCGGCGGCGATGGCGCGGGTCCGGCAGGACCGTGGCAAGCTGATCCACCTCGACATTGAACCGGAGCCGGACGGACTGCTCGGGACGTGCACCGCGCTGTCGGATTTCTACGAGACTCGGCTCCTGCCCGTCGGCGGCCCGCTGCTGGCGGCGGAGCTCGATATCCCGCTTGCCGCGGCGCGCGCCTGCCTACTCGACCACATACGGGTCTGCTTTGACGCGTGCCACGTCGCGGTTGGCTACGAAGACCCCGCTCTGGTGCTCGACCGTTTCGCGGAGGTGGGAATCCAGGTTGGCAAGGTCCAGGTCAGCTCCGCCGTGAAGGTGGCCTTGCCGGACGACCGCCACGCTCGTGAGGAGATGGCTGCCCGGTTGGCCGCGTTTGCTGAGTCCACGTACCTCCACCAGGTTGTTCAACGCAACCACAACGGATCGTTCGCCCGCTTTCCCGATCTCCCGGACGCCCTGCCCGCCATTGTCGACTCTTGTGCGGCCGAGTGGCGGATCCACTTCCACGTCCCGATCTTCGTCGAGCGTTACGAGACCTTCGCCTCGACCCAGGATGACCTGCGGCGCGTTCTCGCGCTCCTGCGTGAGCGGCGATTCACTAGTCACTTGGAGATTGAGACGTACACCTGGGACGTGTTGCCAATTGCCCTTAAGGCGGATTTGCTTGATTCGATTAGTCGCGAGTACGCCTGGGCCCTCGATGTCTTCTGAGCGGACGTTCCACTACCGTCAGCCATGGCCCGGCCGCTTACGGGGGCACCTCGCCCTCGCCCGGGTGTCGAACAGTCCGACCGTCGTGAGCAACGTGCTGGCGGGGGCCGCCCTCGGCGGCGCGCTTCAGCCGGATGACGCAGTTGTCGCTCTCGCCGTCGCCATGGCCCTGTTCTACACGGCGGGCATGTATTTGAACGACTTGTGCGACTTTGCGATCGATGTTCGCGAACGCCCAGACCGGCCCTTGCCTTCCGGCTCCGTCTCTCGCAATGCTGCAGTTGTTGCTGTTGTCGCGTTCTTCGCCGCGGGTAGTGCTCTGCTATGGTTGGTCGGGCCGGCCCCGTTTGGGACAGGGCTTCTTCTCATCGGGGTTATCGTCGTCTACGACTTGTGGCACAAGACCAACCCGCTTAGCCCGCTCGTCATGGCCGCTGCCCGGGCCCTGGTCTATGTCACGGCGTTCACCGGTTTTTCGTCCGTGTTCTCACGCTCATTGATCACCTGGGCGAGTTTGCTCTTCCTCTACGTGGTCGGTCTGACGTACATCGCAAAGACCGAAACCGGCCCACGACTGACGGGATACTGGCCGGCTGCGCTCATTGCCCTGCCGGCCGTCGCTTTCATCGCGGAGACGCCGCCGCTCAGGGCACTGCCTCTCCCGCTGCTTTTCGCCGGGTGGGTGGCCTACAGCGTCTCGTTCGTCTACCAGGCGCGTCAACGGAGCGTTGGCCGCGCTATCGGATACCTGATCGCTGGTATTGCGTTGCTCGATGCGCTGGCGTTAGCTATAGCCGGCTCAGTGGTCGGAGTCGTCCTTGCCCTTGCCGCCTTCGGCTTGACGCTCTTCTTTCAGAGATACATTAGGGGAACCTGAGCATGCGAAAGACCATCGTCCTCAACGTTGTTGGACTCACTCCCGATCTCCTTGGCGAGGCAACGCCCCGGTTACGCGCGTTCGTCGAGCGCGGCAAGTTGGCAATCGTGGCACCGACGTTGCCAGCCGTTACTTGCACGGCGCAGTCGACCTACCTGACCGGCAGCCATCCAGATGAGCATGGCATCGTCGCCAATGGTTGGTACTTTCGAGACGAGTGCGAGATCAAGTTCTGGCGGCAATCCAACACGCTTGTCCAGCGACCCAAAATCTGGGAGACGGCGCGAGCGCTCGACCCATCGTTCACCTGCGCCAACCTCTTCTGGTGGTACAACATGTATTCCTCGGTCGACTACTCGGTCACGCCGCGACCGATGTACCCGGCTGACGGCCGCAAACTTCCTGATATCTACACACAGCCAGCCGATCTACGACCGGCGCTCCAGGGAAAGCTCGGGCAATTCCCGCTCTTCAACTTCTGGGGGCCGAACACCTCGATCCGTGCCACGCAGTGGATCGCGGATGCCGCGAAGTGGGTCGAGGAGCACGAGGCCCCGACGCTCACGCTCGTGTATCTGCCCCATCTCGATTACGGTCTTCAGCGTTTCGGGCCGGACGACCCACGCATGGCGGCGGAACTGCGAGAGGTGGACTCGGTCTGCGGCGACCTGATCGACTTTTACCAGGCACGCGACACTGAGGTGATCGTCCTCTCGGAGTACGGCATCGTGCCCGTCTCACGTCCCGTCCATCTGAACCGGCGGCTGCGGGAGCATGGTCTGATCGCGGTGCGCGAGGAATTGGGACGGGAACTGCTTGACGCTGGAGCAAGCGCTGCCTTTGCCGTCGCTGACCACCAGATTGCCCACGTGTACGTCAAAGACCCGGCACGCCTACCGGAGGTCCGCTCATTGTTAGCGGGGACAGAGGGTGTCGCCGAGGTGCTGGACGAGGCAGGGAAACGGGAACACCATCTCGACCACCGACGGTCCGGAGAGTTGGTCGCCCTCGCCGCGCCCGATGCCTGGTTCACCTACTACTACTGGCTCAACGACCAGCAGGCACCGGACTATGCGCGGACGGTCGACATTCATCGCAAGCCCGGCTTCGACCCGGTCGAGCTGTTCCTCGACCCAGCGCTCCGCCTGCCGAAGGCAAAGGTGGGCTTGACGCTGCTCAAGAAGCAAATGGGCTTCCGCTATCTCATGGACGTCATCCCGCTTGACGCGGCCCTCGTCCGAGGCTCACATGGAGTCCAAACGACGCCCGGGGCAGGACCTTTATTCGTGACCCAGCGTCCCGATCTCCTCGGTACGTCAGAGATCCATGCAACCGACGTCTGTGGCTTGATCCTGCGCCACTTGCAGGGTGACGCTGCCTAAGGGCCTTCGGTAGCTAAAGACCGAAGCGCTTGACTAAGCGTCGAGCCTGCTGAAGGTCTCCGCTATACTCCCGGCTATGAGTAGGGACGATTAACCAGGGGGCGACGTGGCGGACGGGCAGGGCACGGGCGAGGAGCAGGCGGTCATTGAGTTGGAGGCGGTTGCCGCCGAGGTCAAGGTCTGCCCCAAGTGTGAGCTGGCCCGGACCCGGACCAACGCGGTCCCGGGAGAGGGGCACCCGAAGGCGCGGGTGATGCTGATCGGGGAGGGACCGGGTTGGCACGAGGACCGGCAGGGGCGTCCCTTTATCGGTAACGCCGGAAAGTTCCTCAACGAGCTGCTCGCGAAGGCCGGCCTCCAGCGCGAGGATGTCTTCATCACCAACGTCGTCAAATGCCGGCCGCCCGGTAATCGGGACCCTTTGCCGGACGAGATGGCGGCCTGTGCGCCCTACCTGGAGCGGCAGATCGCAGCCATCGACCCCGAGGTGATCGTCACGCTTGGCCGCTTCTCGATGTCCCGCTGGTTTCCCGGCGAGCGCATTTCGCGGATTCACGGCCAGCCAAAGCGTGAAGGTCGACGCTTGATTGTCCCGATGTACCACCCGGCCGCGGCCCTGCACCAAGGGGCACTCCGTGGGGCCATCGAGGAGGATTTTGCCAAGCTGCCGAAGCTCCTGGCCGAGGTGGAGCAGGGCCGGGAAAGTGAGGCGGCCGGCGAGGATCCCGGCGCGGAACAGATGTCGCTTTTCTAATCGTCTCGTGGTCGTGGCTCGCCTCGCACTGCGCGAGCAACTTACCCGCCATCCCACTGATGAAGATCCCCGTGATTGCTCAGTGCTGCGCGGCCTCGTGCTCTGACCGCTCCCGTCTGTTCATCCTCCCGGGTGAGAGCCCCGAAGCCGGGAATACCCGGCTGTTCCCACGGCCTGCCGCCTCTGCTGGCCAGTGCATCCTCGGCCTTGCGGCCTTTGCGAGCCGTGTATACTCTGATTTACCCGCTGCACGTACACGTTCGCTTCCCGCACTTCGATCGCCGCTCCGCCGGATCGTTCCGGGCGAGGGGGACCGTGGCTATGGCGTCGCAGACGAGGGGGCGGGCGAGTTCGGCCGGGAAGGACCGGCGGCGCGCCCCGAACGAGGAAGCGACCCTCCCATTGCGCGCGCGCCT
>JALYMD010000150.1 GCA_030773875.1 Chloroflexota bacterium
TTCTACAACACGCACCGTCGACATTCGGCCCTCGGGTATTTGTCGCCCGCAGTCTACGAGAGGAGGTGGAGCCTTTCTCAGCACGTCACCTAGTTGCTTGGTGTCCACCAAACTGGGGCAACTCCAATGCCATGGTCGCTGAGCGAGTAAGTTGGTGTCTTGTTCGATCGTGTGCTTCGATGAGTGTCTCTGCCAACTGTTCGCCGCCAGCTAGAAAGGCCCGTGGTCGGCCGCCGCCCAGTTGTGCTGCGACGACGAGAACCGATGCAACCGCAGGGTCAACATCTTGGCTCATTGGAGCCGCTGCCGGAGTGGCAGCAGGTGGAGGTCACCGACCGCCGCACCACGTAGGACTTGGCCCGCTGCCTGCGGCCGCTGGTCAACGAGTTCTCCCCTCAAGTCGAGACCATCCGCCTCGTGCTGGACAACCCCAGCACGCACTCGCATGCCGTCCTCCTCAACAACTTCCCCCAAGCTGAGGCACGCCGCTCTGACCAGAAGCTGGAGTGCCACCATCCCCCTTAGCATCGGAGTTAACCCAATTCCTTTGAGTTCGACTTGCCCGCCTTGCATGCAGGTCTGGGATCGGCGCATCTGTGCCCTCGACCCGCTGGAGCAGAAGGCAGAAACCTGGACGAGCGCCAACAATGCCATGCCCGTCCCGTTCAACTGGCTATTCACGGCCGCCGACGGCCGGATTAAGCTGAGCTGCCTCTACTCCACCTTGGCAATCCCACGCGGCCGATGCAGTAGGGGTTATTACCCCTTGTTGTCTGTCACTCAGGGAAATAGGATCGTGAAAGGCGAAATTGCAGGATGTTCGCGACCGACTCATTGAGCAGTAGATGCGCGCGGTCTAAAGGCGCGGAAGGCCGGGGCGCCGCAGGCGCTTTGTCGGCAAACCAGGGAGGACCCAATCAGACGTGGCCTACCCTCCAAGGGCGTTTAGTTCGGACAAGCGTGCCGCCACTCTGGATTGCTTTCAACTCGGTGCTGGATCACCGAGACGGGCCTTTCTGGAGACTGGTTTGCGTTGATTGAGGAGGAGTGACACGTCGTTGACGCTTGACATGTCGAGAACCAGCAGCCTGTACCTCCACCTAGGGCTGGGGTAGCAGAAGCCGGCGGCCGGGATGACATCGTGGATGAAAGGGGAGTAAGGAGCGAGTGACGGTCCATAGCTCCTGGACAGGGCCACGTTCGGCGTCTTCCGATCACCATTGGCAGAGCGGCACGGATTATTCGTCGGCCCGTGACGAATGGCGTGTCGGATACCGTGCACAGACTTAACACTATCGCCCGATGCAGGCCAAATAAGGAGGCCACCATGTCCTATGCGGCGGAGATCAGCCGTGCCAACCCCGGTTGTGTACTGTTCGTTATTGACCAGTCGGGGTCGATGGCAGACAAGCTGGAGGAGGGGACGAAGGCCGACGTGGTGGCCACGACGCTCAACCGGGTGCTTCAGGAACTGATTATTCGATGCAGCAAAGAGGACATCTACGACTACTTCGACGTTGGCGTGATCGGATACGGGCATACGGGACCGGTCAATGGACTATCTGGGCCGCTCGCCAATCAAATTCTCAGCCCGATAAGCCAAGTCGCCGCCAACCCTGCCCGCGTCGAAGAGCGCGTCCGGAAGATTTCTGACGGCGCGGGGGGGCTGCTCGAGGTAAAGCAAAAGTTCCCTGTCTGGTTTGAACCACTTGCAAGCGGGGGAACGCCCATGGTCGCCGCGCTGTCCCTGGCGGGCCAATGTCTTGCCGACTGGTGTGATGCCCACGAGCGGAGTTTTCCGCCGGTCATGATACACCTCACGGATGGGGAGTCGACGGACGGAAACCCGGAGGCCGTGGCCGAGACGATCAAACAAATCTCAACCGACGACGGCGAAGTAATTCTGATGAACGCTCACGTCTCTGGCGCAAGCACGCGTGAAGTGGTTTTTCCCGATTGCGAGGACGGCCTTCCCGATGACTACGCACGGATGCTGTACCGGATGTCGAGCGTGTTGCCCAGCAGTATGCGGGAGCAAGCGCGGAGCTACGACTTCGAGCTGAACGACCGGACGAGGGCGTTCATGTTCAATGCGGGAGCCGTGGAGATCGCGGCGTTCTTTGCGATTGGGACGAGACCGTCCAATCTTCGTTGACCACTGACCTACCAGCCTCGCACAAATAGTAGCTGTGAGCCATGCAAGACGGTCCTTCGAGCGCCAACGTAGTTCCCAAGCTGGGGTTGGTGTCGGATCTTTCCGCCGGCGCGCATACTCGAAGCAGAGCCGTTCCTGCTGCCCGCCTCATCGGTGTGGACGCCTTCCAGATTCAGAAGCGAGGCAACGCCCAAACGGAGTGCGAGGACGCCTACTGCTACGGTGATCCGACGTCGAAAATTTTCCGAGCCGCTGTCGCTGACGGCGCTACCGAGGCCATCTTCAGCCGACGGTGGGCTGAAATGCTCGTCCGGCACTTCGTTGACCGACCGCGTTGGGGAAAATGGAACACCGAGTGGCTCGCTGAACCGGGTGCCGCCTTTCGCTCGAACATCGACATCTCCTCCCTGCCCTGGTACGCCCAAGAGAAAGCCGGTCGCGGGGCCTTTGCCACCCTGTTGGGAATTTCCTTCAACCTGCGAACTGGGCGCTACTGGGCACGGTCGGTCGGCGACTCATGCTGCGTAGTTGTTGACCACCGTGAAGTCCGCAAAATCTTCCCACCGTACCTTGCAACCTCGGCCGCATTCGGCAGCAATCCGTACCTTTTGGGTAGCAATCCCTCCATGAATCAGCGCCTTGACCAACCCCAGATCCAGTTCGGAGAACGCGGTTCTCGCATCCCCATTGGCCGGTCGCAGTTTCTTCTCATGACCGACGCCATCGCGTGCTGGTTTGTCGCCGCGATCGAGCGCCACGAGCGACCGTGGCTTGAGCTGGACGAGATCGCACAGGAGGACGACTTTGGGTCCTTCGTGGCGAGCAAGCGCGACGCGGGGGTGATCCGAAACGACGACACGACGCTCGTCCGCATCACCATCCAGCGCATGGAGAAGGGGTAACACGTGCCGTACCCCTCTCTCAGTGAGTACCAGGCTGCCATCCAGCATCCCCACCTGTTCTTCCGGGATCCAGACCTTGCCGGCAGCACTGTCGAGGTCGATACAATGGGCACCCCTCGCCCGAGATCGGGTGGATTTGCCGTCACGTACCGGCTGTCCAACGGCTCACGATCCTGGGCAGTTCGGTGCTTCCACCGCGAGGTCCCTGATCTTGAGCAGCGCTATGCGGCAATTAGCCGCTTTCTGCAGGCCGCGGCTTCCCCGGCGTTTGTCCAGTTCCAGTATCTCCCGGACGAAATTCTGGTCGGCGGCCGACGCTATCCGGTTGTCAAAATGGCGTGGGTCGAGGGCCAAACGCTCGGAAGTTATGTGAATATCAATGCCAAAGACCGGAGGAAGATGGACCTTCTCGCCGGGGCGTTTCGCCGGACGGTGGGCGAGTTGGACCGGCTTGGGGTCGCCCATGGAGACCTCCAGCACGGCAACATCGTAGTCAAAGATGGGCAGGTTCTCCTCATCGACTACGACGGAATGTTTGTCCCCGGGATGACGCAGGGTAGGTCGAACGAACTTGGCCATGTCAACTACCAAAGCCCGCTGCGGAGCGAAGCTGACTTTTCCGCCGGCCTAGATCACTTCTCGTCGGTCGTCATCGCCATGGGTTTGGAGGCGGTCGCACAGCAGCCGGACCTCTGGGCGACCTACAGCACCGGTGAAAACCTTCTGTTTGAGCGTCGGGATTTCATCAAGCCGGCAAAGTCCGCCCTGGTCCAGGACCTTCGCGCCCTTCCCGGTCTCCGTGATCGCATCGACCAGCTTGATCTGCTCTGCCGTACGCCGCTGAGTCAACTCCCGCGATTGGAGGAGTTTCTTAGCGGCACTGTTCAGATCGCCACGAGCCAGACAGTGTCGCTGCCCATAGGCGCATCCGTCCGCCTGCGGCAGTACGACGTGGTCCGGGCCGTCGATCGGGAGAGCGTGCTTCTGCACGAGGGCGACCGAATCGAGGTCGTGGGACTGATCGTCGGAGTGACCCACAGGACAACCCGCACTTACCGCGCGAAACCGTACGTGATGCTCGACTTCGGGGATTGGAGGCAAGGGGCATTCAGGTTGATGCTCTGGTCCGAGGCGCTCGATCAGTTCGCCGCCGCCGGGGTCGACGTCGACGGATTCGAAGGGCGATGGGTATCGGTGACCGGCCTGATCGAGGTGTTCCAGTCTGGGACGTTCAGCGCCAGGCCACAGATCGTTGTTGGCGATCCGACCGAGATTCGACTGCTTACCGGTGAGGCGGAGGCCGAGGATATCCTGAGTGAGGCAGTCGCGGGCTACCAGGCATCACAACCCGCCGAAGCACACCGGGCACGGAACTCCGAGCAGCGGGACGCATTGAAGAACCTGGTCCCTGCCGCGCTGCCTGCTCGCCCGACGCCTGCGTCACCCGCTCGACCGAATCCGGTGTCCTCCACTCCGGCACAAGGCAACGCGGACCCGACCACGAGCCGCAGAAGAAACAACCAAGCGATCGCGCAGCAACTTGCTTCGGGGGTGTCGGCAGCCCACGCCACGTCGCCAGCGGTTCCTCAGAGCCAGATAGCCAAGACGGCTTGGGATCGTCAGAGGACCAGTTCTACGCTCTCTACCACCCCTCCGTCTGCCCCGACAAATCCTGCCCCCCCAGCCCAGCCCAGGCAGAGAAGCCGGCGGCCCAGATCCCTAGTTCGATCAGCACAACGGGGGCCACGGCAAGGGATAATGGCGTGCGCCGTTGGTCAATGGTTGCGAGCCTCACCATCGCGATGGTCGTCGTCCTTTTGCTCATCTTCTAGCTCATTCAGCAGTACTTTGGATTCCTCGGCTGGCCGTTGGGGGTCCACTTATCGGTGCAAATACGCTCGCAAGGGCTAGAGGGTTGATGTGACGGTGCGTTCGGAGCAAGAAGGGGAGCGATGGCAACGAGCAAAGCACGTTGTCCGTGCTTAGGACGGTCACACCTTCACCCGCTGCGGCCGTGGTGACGACTTCTCCGTCCACCACGTGGTGACGCCCTACCTCGGTCGGACCCATGATCGGGATCACCTGGTCACGCTCCGCGGCGGATGCAAAGCCACTTGGCACCGCCGACTGCAAGGTTCCCCCGCACGCCGGTTCATTGAGCGAGGGGGCTGCCGCCTCGTTCTGCTGCAACGCG
>JALYMD010000151.1 GCA_030773875.1 Chloroflexota bacterium
GGGTTCCCTGCTCCAGTAGCCGGCCGTTCTCCAGGACCAGGATCCGGTCGGCCATCCGGGCCGTCGAGAAGCGGTGGGAGATGAAGAGGGCCATCCGGCCTTCCGTCAGCTGCTTGATCCGGCTGAAGAGGTCGTGCTCCGCCTGGGCATCCAGGGCCGCGGTCGGCTCGTCCAGAATTAGGATCTGGGCGTCGCGCATAAATGCCCGCGCCAGCGCCACCTTCTGCCACTCGCCGCCGGAGAGCTGATGTCCCCCGTCGAACCACTTGCCGAGCGTGGTGTCGTATCCCGCCGGCAACCCAGCGATAACCCGGTCTGCGCCCGAGCGAGCAGCAGCAGCGGCGATCGCTGCCTCATCGTCGACTCGGTCGACGTTGCCGACCCCGATGTTCTCGCCCGCGCTGAACTGGTAAGTGGCGTAGTCCTGGAACATCATCCCGAACTCGCGCCGTAGGTCCGCAGGGTCGTACTCCCGCACGTCCCGCCCGTCGATCAGCACCTGGCCGGCGTCGGGATCGTAGAGGCGGCCGAGCAGCTTCACGATCGTCGTCTTCCCGGCCCCGTTGCGGCCGACCAGCGCCACGGTCTCCCCCGGCGCGATGATGAAGGAGACATCATCCAGCGCCGGCAGGTTGTTGCCTGGGTAGCGGTAGGTCACGTGTCGGAACTCGATTCCCTGCTGAAATGGGCGTTTCACGGGTGCCGGGTTCGTTGGCCGGGCGATGACCGGCTTCCGTTCCAGCAGGTCGTACAGCGTGGAGAGGTAGAGTCCGTTCTCGTAAATTCCCTGGAACCCACCGAGGATGCCCTGGAACGCCCCCTGGGCCTGGCTGGCGGCGGCGGTGAACGCGGTGAGTTGGCCGATGTTGACGCTGCCGCGCAGGGCGAGGATTGCCACGTAGAGGTAGGTCCCGGATGAGGCCAACACCGTCAGCGCGCCCCAACCGAACCCGGCAAGGTAACGCCGCACCAGCAGCGCCTTGGTGTCCTGATAGTAGCCGTCCGCCGTGCGGCGATAGCGCTCGATGAAGTGGTCGCCGACGGTATAGAGCTTGACCTCCTTCGCATACTCGTCGGTGGTCATCAGGGTCGTGAGATAGGAGAGCACCCGGCGGATGGGCGACTGCCGCCGCATCTGCTGGAACCCCCACCAGCCATAGCGGGAGCCCGAGATAAAGGTCGGAATCGGGGAGAGCAGGGTCAGCACGGCTACCCACGGCGAGAGGGCGATCAGCACTGCCAGCAGCGTCCCGAACGTGATTATGGAGCGCGCCAGGTTGAAGACCTGCGAGACCATCTGGACCGGACGGTTGGCCGATTCCCGCTGCGCCTGCTGGAGCTGGTCATAGTAGGCGGCGTTCTCGAAGTCGGCCAGGTCCAGCGTGTTGGCGTGACCCATCACCAGCAGTTGGACGTGGATTGCGAGCTGCTCCTGGAGCAGTTGCTGGCTGATGTTGCCGACCGTCTGGAACAGGCTGCCCCCTACCAGCAGCCCAAACTGAAGCCCGGCCAGCACCATGACCGCCCGGATATCGGCATCGGTGCCGCCGTTCGCGACCCCCTCGATCACCCGGTTCGTCAACCGCTCCAGCAGCTTCACTTGCAGGGCGGGGATCAAGCTCTGGAGCAGCGTCACGGTCGCCAGCGTCAGCGTTAGCCGCGGGCTCGTCGACCAGACGAGCCGCATCACCCGGACGACGGCCCGCCATGTCTCTCGCGCCCCCCGGGCCACCGCTCGCGCGTCGAACCGCCGACCCCGTGGTCCCGGCGCGACTGCCGGCTCCGAGCCGTTTGTGGCCGGACCGCTGTCATGGCGACCGTTGCTGACCGAGCCGGTGTGGGGATCGGCGCGCCGTGTTGGGCGACCGCCGGAGGAGCGGCCATTCGGAGGGTGACCGTTACCTGGAGGGAGCTGCATGCGGTGGCTGGAATCCGTTCGTTGGACGCGTTCAGATCATCGACGGTCCGGGAATCGAGTGCTTCAACGCGACCCGGCAGCTACCTTATGGATACCCTGCTCCCCGCCGACCCACAACTCCCAACATGGGTAGGTCCAGTGCCTGCGACCCCACGCGCCGCCCGCGTGCGGTGGCTTCGGCCACGCGGACATCTCACCGGTTGCACAGGGTCTCACGAGGCATGTGCGTCACCCTGAGAGTGTTGCCCATGCTCTTGCCACCCCCCGTTTCCTGCGGTATAAGCCCGTCCACGTCAGGCACCACAGGAAAGAGACGAGCCGGCCACACCGGGCATTGCCTCGGGCGCCTCTGCGTCGTCGTCACGGGAGGTAGACCATGTCAATCTCCAGCACCGATCCCACCAGGACCGCAGCCGACACCGCGCAGGAGTTGGATCTGAGCCGGGAGAAGCTGCTCGGGATGTACGAGCGGATGGTTCAGATCCGCGAGTTCGAAGACCTGGCCGGTAAGAACTTCGCCGCCGGTTTGGTGCCCGGGTTCGTCCACCTCTACGCCGGGGAGGAAGCCGTTGCTGTCGGTGTCTGCTCCCACCTCACGGACGCCGACTACATCACCAGCACCCACCGCGGCCACGGACATTGCATTGCCAAGGGCGTGGATATACGGGGCATGGTCGCTGAGTTGATGGGCAAGTCCACCGGCATCTGCAAGGGCAAGGGCGGCTCGATGCACATCGCCGATGTGGACAAGGGCATGCTCGGTGCCAACGGCATCGTCGGGGGGGGACTGCCGCTTGCTTGCGGTGCCGCCCTCACCGCCAAGACGCTCGGCACCGGTGCGGTCGCGGTTTGCTTCTTCGGTGACGGGGCCTCCAACCAGGGCACCTTCCACGAAGCCCTCAACCTGGCCGCCATCTGGAAGCTCCCGGTCGTCTTCGTCTGTGAGAACAACGGCTACGCCGAGG
>JALYMD010000152.1 GCA_030773875.1 Chloroflexota bacterium
GGGCGATGTCGCGCCGGTGCAGCAGGAACATCGGGATGCGCGTGCCGTCCTTGGACGGGTAGTGGACCTGCCGGACCTCGATCTGAGCAGGGTCGAACCCCGGCGCTGGGGGCTGTGGTGCCAGCCCTTGCCGCGCCCCCGAGTCGAGGTCGAACAGGAAGACCGAGGCCGGGGTCACGAAGTCGGTGTACCCGACCGCCAGCAGCGGGTTCCCCCGTTCCCCCTCCGCTCCCTGCACGCTCCCCAGCCCCGGCAGGTCCAGATCCCCGGCCACGCTCCCGTCCAGACCGTAACGCCGGAGCCGGGACACCACCGACTCCCGCTCGTGGACCACCAACCCCGCGCCCGCGACGGCGACGTCCTCGATCACCCGATCATCCCGCTCGGGCACCAGGGTCGTCCAGCCGGCCGGTCCACCCTCAATCGCGTCCCGATCGCCCAATTCGACGGCCACGATCCTGTAGTTCGGCGCATCCAGGTTCGTCCGCAGCAGGAGCTGGTCATCAACGACGTGGGCGTCGGTGAAGAGCGCCTCCACCCCCTCCACGACCGGGATCCAGGCCCCGGGGTCGCCGCCGTCCCCAAGCGCCCGGACGTAGACCTCACTCCGCGACCAGCCCTGCATGGCAGTTGCGACCAGCCAGCGTCCGTCGTTCGAGAGGGTGAGGGAGATGACGTCCTGCGGCGAACGGCCCTCGCCGAAGACCTTCGGATCGGACGCCGGGTCGTCCCCGAGCCGGTGGAAAAAGGCGTGGCTGTGGTAGTGCTCCTCCCCGGTCGGGACCGAGCCCGGCTCCGGGTAGCGGGTGTAGAAAAAGGCCCCTCCGTCCGGCAGCCAGGCCAGGCTGCAGTACCGGGTCCGCTGGATGACGTCCGGGCGGTGGCGACCGGTCTCCACCTCCACCACCCGCAGCGTGCTCCACTCGTCCCCGTTCTGCGACGTCCCATAAGCAACGAGCCCGCCATCCGGCGACGGATACCACCAGTCCAGCGCCGTCAGCCCCTCGGCGCTGATCGCGTTCGGGTCCACCAGGGTCCGCTCCTCGCCCTCAAGCCTGTCCCGGACGTGGAGGACCGGCTGATTCTGGTCGCCCGTCCGTTTGAGATAGAAGCACCGCGTCCCGCGGACCGTGGGCGAGGAGACGGTCCCGACGAGAAACAATTCCCGCAGCCGCGCCTCCAGCGCCGCGCGCCCCGGCACCGCCCCGAGGACCTCCTCCGTCCGCGCATTCTGGGTCTCGGTCCAGGCCCGGACCTCGTCGCTCTCCCCATCCTCCAGCCACCGATAGGGATCCGGCACGGCAACCCCGTGAAGGGTATCGACGACATCCTCGCGGTGAGTCGTGAGGGACGGTGATACGACCATGGCTGGCTCCTCCGGCTGGCGATGCATCAGACGGCGATGATGGTACCCCACCAGTATCCTCTTGGCAGATCCGCCGCGCTGCCATCGCTCACGAACCCACGGCCCCCGAAGCACCAATCGCTCGCTGCGCGTCGAGTTCGGAGGAGGCTACGATTGCCCGTGGCTCGATCCGCTCCCACCCCAGGCAGGCGCCTATGCCCTCCTCCGATCACTGGTCCTACCGCGACGCGTTGCGGGCGATCTGGGACCGCTCCGGCTACGACCGCGGCTACGTAAGCAACCCCTTCTGGGGCGACGCCGCTGCCAAGCGCGGCCTCCAGCGCACGTCCGCCTTGCTGGACCACCTCGGGCGGCCGCAGGAGCGCTACGGCATCCTCCACGTCGCGGGGAGCAAGGGTAAAGGCTCCACCTGCGCCTTCGCTGCCTCCATTCTGCAGGCTGCCGGGTACCGAGTCGGGCGCTCCACCTCGCCCCACCTCCACACCTTTCGGGAGCGGATCGCGATCGACGACGAACCGATCGACGAACCTGCTTTTGCTGCGCTCACCCGGCGCGCGCTCCACGCGGCGGAGGCGCTCGAACGCGACACGCCGGATCTAGGGGAGGTGACAGCGTTTGAGCTAACCACGGCCATGGCGCTCGATCACATGGCCGCAGCCCGCTGCGACATCGCGGTGGTCGAGGTGGGGCTCGGCGGAACTCTGGATGCCACGAACGTCGTCACGCCCCTCGTCGCCGTGATCGCTGCCCTAGACCTGGAGCACACCGCGGTGCTCGGTGAAACGCTTGCGGAGATCGCCGCCAACAAGGCCGGTATCATCAAACGGGGCCGCCCCGTCGCGGTCGCATCCCTGCCGGCCGAGGCGATGGCGGTCGTGGAAAGCGTTGCGCGGGAACGAGGCAGCACGCTTATCGCTGCGGGCAGGGAGTGGCGAGTGAGCGGGACGTGGCGTCGTTTCACCGCGGAGGGGCCATGGGGAACGTTCGAGGATCTCGAAAGCGGCCTGGCCGGCGACTACCAGATGGAGAATGCCGGGCTCGCGATCTCCGCGGCCTGGCTCCTGGGCACGGCCGGTTATCCCGCCCCTGAGACGGCTGTGCGATCCGGCCTCGCCGCTACTCGCTGGCCGGGCCGGTTTGAATGTTTCCGCGCGGGTGCAAGCGAGGTGGTTCTTGACGGAGCCCACACCCCCGCTAGCGCGCGCGCCCTCCGCGCGGCGATCGCCACCGAATACCCGGATCGCCGCGCCGTCGTCGTGCTTGGTGCCATGGCTGATAAGGACGTGGAAGCGATCGTCCGTGTCTTGGCCCCAGTAACACGGGACATCGTGGCCACCGCGGCACGCGGACCCCGGGCCGCGTCCCCGGAGGCAATCGCAGAGGGCGCGGCGAGAGCTGGTCTCCTGGCCGTGACGTCTCCCTCCGTAGCCGAAGCGTTACACGACGCCTTGAGCGCGGCTGGATCCGAGGGACTTGTGGTCGTAACAGGTTCGCTGGCCACCGTGGCGGAAGCTCGGGAGGCCCTCAAACTGGCGCGACCTGATCTGCCCGTAGATCATGAAGGACCAAGTCGATCGTGAACCAGCTGGGCAGGGGCGGGAGCGCGGTCACGGGGCTGCATCCTGGCCACGAACCGATCACAATGGCCGGTAGGGTGTCCTGGAGTAGACTGGACTGAGATCCCAGGTCACCTCCTTGAGGTGACACTCACCGGGATCACTGCGCTGGGGACAGCAAGATGGAGACATCCTGATGCGCCGCGGTTGGCGTATACCTAATCGAGACCGGCCTCCGGATGCCGATCTCGGTCCGAGCCACGCGGTCTGAGATCGGCGGGAGGTCGTGGCTGGGGCAGAGATCGAGACCGAGCGAGACCAGGACGTACCCTTTACCGAGCAAGGCGATGCCGAACTGATCGGCCGCGCCTCGGAGGGGGACGCGCGCGCCCTGGAGGTGCTCTACGATCGCTACTCCCGGGTGGTCTACTCGTTCGCGCTGCGGATCTTGGGAGATCCCCAGCTTGCGGAAGAACTCTTGCAGGAGGTGTTCTTTCGCGCTTGGCAGCAAGGAAGCGCGTTCCGCGCGAGCCGGGGCACCTTCATTACCTGGCTGCTGAGCATCACCCACAACATGGCGATCGACGAGGTCCGTAAGCGACGTCGGCGACCGCAGAAGGCCGACAGCGAGGACCCACAGGCTGTCCTTGCCGGTGTGCCCGATACCGGCACGACCGTTGAGGAGGAGGTCTGGCTGGGCTCCTTACGCGGCACGATTGCGGAGGCGATGGCGACGTTGCCGCCGGCGCAGCGGGAAGCGATTGAGTTGGCCTACTTTCGCGGCCTCACGCAGCGGGAGGTCGCCGAGGCGCTGGGTGAACCACTCGGCACGATCAAGACGCGGATGCGGCTGGGCATCCAAAAGTTGCGGGACGCCCTAGCGGGGGACGAGGTGGATCTGGCGTGAGCGACAGACCGATGGACGCTGATCGGCATCGCACCCACCGGCATGACACCAGCCCTCAGGAGACACGATCCGGGATGGATATCGGCCACCTTGACGATCTCGCGGCTCCGTTCGCGCTGGGTGCGTTGGAGCCCGACGAGGTCGAACGGGTGGAACAGCATTGCCGTTCCTGCCCGCCCTGCTCCCGGCTCGTGGCCGACGCCAACTGGGTCGCGGACATGCTGCCGTTTCTCTCCCCAGTGGTTGCGCCGCCGCCAGCAGCGAAGGCGGCCCTCTTCGCCCGGATCGAGCAGTCCGCCACCGGCCCAGCCCGTGCGTCACTTCCGCCGATGGCCACCATCCCCGCATCCCGTCCACTCCCTGCTCAGCAGCGTGCGGATCGGCCCTTCCCCCGGCCGTTCCGGCTGCCAGCTCGGATGCCACTGCTCCCACCCCCGGGCCAGCCAGCCTTCCGTTCAGGCTTTGTCCTGCCAATGGTGACCGCGGCTGTGCCCTTGGTTCTCATCCTGGCGCTCGTCGGCGCTTGGGGCATGCAGCAACAGCGGGAAGTGGCTGAGCGCGACCGGCAGCTGGCGACCCTCTCTGAGCGGCAGACCAACCTGGACCAACTCACCAGGGATGGCGGCTCCGTCACGACGCTCTCTCTGAGCGCCGGTCCTGCGGCGCCGCGGAGCGCGATCGGGAAGATCTTTTTCGATCCCGAAACGCTGAAGGGGCTGCTGATCGTCGAAGGGTTGAATGACGCCGATCCGAACGCGACCTACGAGGTGTGGCTCAGGCGGAATGGCTCGTTCGTCCATGCCACTGATCTCCGCGTGAACAAGAACGGCTTCGGGATGGCGGTGCTGAGCCTCGATGCTCCGCTCAGCCAGTACCGGAGCATCCATGTCACGCCCAAGCAGCTCGCGGTCGGCGGAGGCACCCTCCCTACCGACACCGATGATGCCCTGCAGATGTACATGCCGGCCAGCCCGGATCCGTCTGATCAGGTCGTTACTGCCGGGTGGCCGGATATTGGCTCCTCCGTTGAAGGAGCCCGTGTCGGGGTCGGCGGCGCGGCGACCCCGGCACCGTAGCCCGGGCCAACGAAGCGCGGATCAACAGCGTGGAATCTGGTGGGCTGGCCTGCTGCAAGGGCCGACCCTCAGGCATCCACGCCTCCCCGCTCAGTGCCGCCCTTTTTGGCCCGCTCCTCCTCTGCCAACCACATCTCGTCCACACCGTATTGAAGGACGAAGAGTCGGCAGAGGCGCTTCCACCCCAGGTCCCCGTAATAGCGTTTGAAGACCGCCCGCACCTCGTCCGCCGTTTTCGCCGCATCGAACTCGGCGTCGATGCGCTCCAGCAGCTCACGCGTCACCGCTTGGGGCACGTCTGCCTCCTCTCCCATCCGGCCGTTTCCCCGATGGCCGGTACTTTACACACGAGTCAAGACAGGCAAATAGCATCCTCGTGCACAGCTCATAGGGCTACCACCTCGATCACGAAACGCTTGCCCTTCACTCCTCGGTTTGCGCCGGGATCATCCCGCGGCTATAGTCGAAGCCATTGATTGGGCTTCGATCTTGGCGTGGCGAGTCACGCATGGCGAGGTGCGCCTTGGGGTATATGCAGGACGGCAACAGGAGCAATGGCGTCGCCGTCGATGCCATCGGTGATACTGTCAAGACCTACTCTCACCCCAGGACCATCACCAGCATCCCACCGCAGCCGGAGCACGAACCATCGATTCGCAGCGTGAGCGTCGTCGTCCCCTGCTACAACGAGGAGGGTAACCTGCCGGAACTCCATCGGCGGCTCTCCGCGGTGCTTGGGTCCCTTGGCGTGCCCTGGGAGATCCTGATCGTGGACGACGGCTCCACGGATGGCACCTGGGCCACCATCCGCGCCCTTCACGAGGCTGACGATCACGTCCTCGCCATCCGCCATCGCCGCAACTTCGGCAAGGCGGAGGCCCTTGCGAATGGCTTCGCGGTGGCCAGAGGCGATGTCGTGATGACGATGGACGGCGACCTCCAGGATGACCCGGACGAACTGCCGCGCTTCCTCGTCAAGCTGGAAGAAGGCTACGATCTCGTCTCCGGTTGGAAGCAACGGCGCCAGGACCCGCTGGGCAAAACGGCACCCAGCCGGGTCTTCAATTGGACAGTCCGGCGGGTCTCTGGCGTGCCGCTGCACGATTTCAATTGTGGCTACAAAGCTTACCGCCGGGAGGTCACCCAGGCGCTTCGCCTCTACGGCGAGCTGCACCGCTTCACGCCGGTCCTGGCCGCTGGGGAAGGTTTCCGAATCGCCGAGCTACCGGTCCGCCACCATGCCCGTACATGGGGCCGCTCGAAATACGGCTGGTCGCGGCTTGTGAAGGGTTTTCTGGACCTGCTGACCGTCACCTTTCTCACCCAGTACCGGCAGCGCCCGATGC
This sequence comes from Chloroflexota bacterium, assembly GCA_030773875.1. Next base: position 6,252 of record JALYMD010000152.1, read on the forward strand.
ATCTGTTCGGCTTGCCCGGTCTCGTGGCCCTTGCCGTCGGCATCCTCCTCGGCCTCTTCCTCTCACTCGAGAAACTTATCCTGGGCAACTCCATCGGCACCCGCCCTCTCCTGCTGCTCTCCGTGTTGCTGGTCATGATTGGCGCCCAGTTCTTTGGCCTGGGTCTCCTTGGCGAGTTCCTCGCTCACGGCTCTAATGAGCCGAGGAGCGAATTGCGCCCACTCGTCCGGCAGACCCTCGGCTTCTCACCGTCTGAAGCCCCCTCGGCGGTACCCGTCAAACTATGAGTTTCGCCACTTGGTAACCCAGCCCCCGGCCAACCCGCGGCCACAATCCCAGCGTCCGCCAGCCAGGATGACAGCCGGCAGCCTCTACGGGGGGGCGAGGCGCGCCGGGCGTAGGCTGGCCGTGATCCCGACGCCGCTGGTCTTCGGTGTCAGCGTTCTCATCGCCGTCTTCCTGCTCTGGCAGCGGGGAGATTTGGGTGATGTCGGAGCCGCCGCGCGCCACGCTGATGCGGCGACCGTGGCTCTGGCTCTGATGCTCTACCTTGCCGGGTTAGCGCTTCTCAGCACCCGGTGGCACCTTTTGGTCAGGATGACCAAGGGAACCTCCGATGTGGCACGGGCATCAGAGGCGTTCCTGACATCGGTTGTCATCAATTACGCCGCTCCAGTCGGGCTGGCCGTCCCGACGCGGGCGGCGCTGACCAAGCGCGCTCTCGGCCTATCTGCCGCGGAGACCGGTGCCATCGCCCTGTGGGAAGTGCTCCTGGACGTGATCGTCTTAGGGGTGATCACGCTCCTCTGGGCAATCACTGGACGGACTGCGGGCGGTGTGCTGGGTGAGGCGCTCGCCACAATGCCCACGGCGCTGGTGGGCCTTGCGGCCACCGGGGTGGTCGTACTCGGGGTGGTGCTCGCACTGGCGCTCTGCCGACCTGGGCTCCGGCGGCGTGTGGCTCTGGCTGGAAGCGGTCTCCTTCGCTTCCCGCGGCGACGACCCCTTGCCGCCACATGGGCGCTCCTCGCGAGCGTGGTCTACTGGCTCGGTCAGGGTGTGGTCCTCTGGTTGCTCTTGGAGGCGCTGGACGTTGACCGCGGATTCGCGCTCGTGCTTGGGCTCACCGGCTTGCCTGTCTTGGTGGGTATGCTCAGCCCCGTCCCCGGTGGCGCCGGAGTGCGAGAGGCCTTGATGGTTGCGGTCGCCCATGGACACGAGGCCGATGGAGCAGCGGTCCTGGTCGCGGCGGTCACCTACCGCATCGCGCTCTTTGCCGCGATCCCGATCCTCTACCTCGCCGTCCGTGCCTGGCTCGTGCTCCGGCCGGCCAACCCCGGGGGAGATGCCCCTATACCCGCACTTGACTAACCGCCCCTAACCTACCAGACACGCCGGGACCGTTTGAACAAGGTCACGGCGCGCCGCCGTGAGGAAGCTTGTGACCGACATGCGCACCACTACTCGACTGCCGGCCCCGCAGCGCGGGCACTCCCAGGTAGGGATCAGCATCGACACAAGCAATTTCCGCAAGCACACCAGCGGCAATCCGATCCAGCGCCGCCTGATTGAGCGCTTCCATCGAACCATCGCCGACCGCATTGCCGATCTCCAACCGGACACGTTCCTCGATGCTGGCTGCGGTGAGGGCTTCGTCGCCGAGTTGCTCAGGGCTCGTCTGCCCGAAACGAAGTTCTCCGGGTTCGACTTCAATCCGGCGGCAGTCCAGCGCGCAGCCGCGAAGAACCCTGGCGTTGGTTTCGTCACCGCCAGCATCTACGACCTTCCCTACCCGGACGAAAGCTTTTACGCAGTCGGCTGTTTCGAGGTGCTAGAGCATCAGGCAGATCCAACCCCAGCCCTACGCGAATTGGCCCGCGTATCGAGCCGTGCCGTCGTGCTGAGTGTTCCCCACGAGCCCTTCTTCTCCCTCGCCAACGCCGCGCGCGGCAAGAATCTCCACGTGCGCCCCCGGGGCAGTGACCCGGACCACCGGCAGATCTGGTCCCGCGCCGCCTTCGGGGCCTTCGTTGACCAGGTCCTCGATGTTGAGTGGATTGGCGGCTCGTTTCCCTGGACCATCTGCGTGGCCCGCAAGCGGGGCTCCTCCTAACACATCTGCTCGTCACAGCGGGACGGCCTGTGCCCACCGGTCGCCTCCTGCCATGGCCGTGATCGGGAGAGCTTGCCCACGCTCCATACGGACACTCAACGGCAGCCAGCGTCGGAGCACCGAAGACGTTCAGGTGCCACGGGGATGTTTCTCGGATATGCACCTGAGCAATCCCCGGTCACTCGGCTCAAACACGAGCCATGCGTTCGCGTTACACTTGCGTCACGCGCGTTACTGGTGACCGACCCATGACGGCACGATGCGGCAGCACCAGTCCGACCGCCCGCTTTCCGCCTAGCGAGGAGAGCGTCCAGGCGTGCGGGCTTCGCAACATCCGGCTGGACGGCCGAATCGCCGTCTCGTTCCGCCCGTCCTTGTCACCATACCTGCTCCCGAGGCTTAGCCTGGCCTCCTCCCTGCCCCCACGGTTCAACTCGCTCCTTTGGTCTCGCGTCGTCCAACGTTTCGATCGACGACGCGATGCTGCGGGAGCCGCGAGGCACCGATGACCCTGGCGATCCGGACATGCCCAACCTGTGGTCAGACCAACCGGGCGACGGACGACTTTTGTCCCAACTGCGGGGCATCACTCGCTGGAGTCCAACCCACCACCCTGCCCGCGGCGAGGTCCCTCGCGTTTTACGTCCCAATCGAGCAGCGCTTCAATGCTCGGCCGAAGCGCCGCCGGGACGCGGACGGAGCGGGCGGTGGACTGGTATCGGTCGGACTCCTGACCACGGTCACCGCCCTTCTGACGTCGTTCGGGCCGCCGCTCGGACCGGCCATCTGGGGTGGGGGTCTGCTCCTGATGGTCACCGGCTTCTGGCGTATGCGTCACGACCACGCCGCATTCAACCGGGCCGGCATCGTGACTACTGCTGGAAGCGTCTTCGTCCTTGGCGTCGTCGTGGGGCAAGGGATCGATTTCCCCGAGTTCCCGGGAAGATCGGATGGGAAACCTGCTGCAGAGGTGCCAGAGCCCACTGCCGAGCGGGATTGGGGAGAGACGAGCGGAACGCCGACGACAACGGCGGTTCCGTTACCCCTCGGTGCAGCGCCCATGTTCCGAGGCGGTCCTGCCAGGATTGGTGAAGACCCCGGGCCGGGACCCCAGGGCGACCCCACGCTGCTCTGGCGGGCAGACACTGCCGGGGAGGTCTATTCCTCGCCCGCCGTCGTGGAGGGCACGGTCTACCTGGGCAACAAGAGTGGCTTCCTCCAGGCTTTGGATGCCGCGACCGGGGAAGAGCGGTGGCGGTTCGACCTCGGGGACTACATCGTCCGTGCTTCTCCCGCGGTGGTAGACGGCACGGTCTACATCACCGGCGGCTTCTCCTTGTTCGCGGTGAACGCGGAGACGGGAGAGGAGCGCTGGCGCGTCCCGATCCGCTTCGCCGGTCAATCGTCCCCGGCCGTGGTCGACGGGATGGTCTACGTCAGCAGCCACGAAGGACTCGTCTACGCCGTGGATGCCGCCACTGGCATCCAGCGCTGGCAGTACCAGACGGACGGCCTGGTCTTCTCTTCCCCCGCCGTCGCCGGTGGAAGTCTCTACTTCGGCGGGGTCAACGGCGACCTCTACGCGCTCGACGCCGCAACCGGCCGCCCTCGATGGCGCTTCTCAACCGGTGGTGACGTCTATGCCTCACCGGCCGTGGCCAACGGGCTCGTCTACGTGAGCAGCAAGAACCGGGTGGTCCACGCGGTCGACGCGGCCACCGGAGAACCGCGCTGGCAGTTTGCGGCTGGCGGCGACTCCTCCCCAGCCGTGGTGGGCGGGGTCGTCTACGTCGGCAGTGACGACGGCGGTCTCTACGCCCTTGATGCCGCAACCGGGGCGGTCCGCTGGCTCTTCGCCACGGGTGCCGCCATCCGCTCCTCCCCGACCGTCGCCGGCGGCGCGATCTACGTGGGCAGCGGTGATGCCCTCTACGCCGTGGACGTCAATGGCCAGGGCAGGTGGCGCTACCCCACCAAGGCCCCGATCGAGTCATCCCCGGCCGTCGTCGGCGGCGCCGTCTACATCGGCAGCCGCGACGGCTTCCTGTACGCCGTGGGCGGGACGGGAGTCACCGCACCATAATCCCAGCCACCGGTCCCGGCCGGGTCGATCACCCGAAGCGCGCCATCGTCCCCGGCCGAGAGGCCGAGCTCGGTACTCCTCGCCGTAGGTCGACCGGAGCTTGGAGCCTCTCCTCCCGTAGATGCCGGAACGGAATCGATGCGTCGCCCCGACGCCCTGGCCCGCTGGCCAGCCGTTCGACGAGGCCGCGAGGACGAACTCCTGACACACGTTCCGTCCGAGAGTCGGAGCGAGGCACCGGCGCGGCGCGCCCGTCCCCGTTCCCGCCCACCGGTACCGCAGAGTCCCTCCCCAACGCTGCGCCTTTCGGACGCCCCCTACCCGGTGTTCCGCAGCCCGCCGGCAATGCCGTTGATCGCGAGCAGGACGGCGCGCAGCAGGGCATCGGAGCTTCCGTCCTGCCGCAGCCGGCGCAGCAGGTCGATCTGGATGAAGGAGAGCGGGTCGACGTACGGGTTGCGCCGTTCGATCGAACGCTGCAGG
>JALYMD010000153.1 GCA_030773875.1 Chloroflexota bacterium
GGCGGGTGGCGCCCGGCAGGAGGTCGCGTCCGACCATCAGGCGGGCGAGTGCGCGGCGGTCGGTGGCGCTGGCATCGACGGTCGCGACGGTGCGACCGCGGCGGAGGACGGTGACCAGATCGGCGACGGCGAGCACCTCGTCCAGCTTGTGGGAGATGAAGACCACACAATAGCCCTCCGCGGCCATGGCGCGGAGGGTCCGGATGAGGTCGGTCGATTCCTGGGGGGTGAGGAGTGCCGTGGGCTCGTCGAAGACCAAGATCTTCGCGCCCCGGTAGAGGAGGCGGACGATCTCGACCCGCTGCTGTTCCCCGACCGAGAGCTGCCAGACGCGGGCGCGGGGGTCAACCTTGAGGCCGTAGCGTTCGCCGAGGCAGGCGAGGTCGCGCTCTGCCCCGCCGGTGTCGAGCGCCATGCCGGCATCACGGGCGCCGAGGATCGCGTTCTCGGCGACGGTGAAGGAATCGACCAGCATGAAGTGCTGGTAGACCATGCCGATGCCGTGATTGATGGCGTCGCGGGGGGAGCGGAACTCGACGGCTTGCCCGTGGAGGGCGAGGGTGCCGGCGTCCGGCCGGTAGAGACCGGCGAGGATGCTCATCAGCGTGGACTTGCCGGCGCCGTTCTCGCCGACGAGGGCGTGCACCTCCCCGGAACGGGCGACAAAATCGACCCCGTCGTTGGCGACGACGGGGCCGAAGTGCTTGGTGACCCCGATCATCTCGACGGCGTGGGGAGGGGTAGCTGGGTGCATAGAATCCTGTTTGGACGTCCGTGAACGGTGGGGTCTGGAGATGCCCGGTCCCTCCGGCACGCCGAAGAGACCGGGCGACGCCGGCGGTTTTACGGGCTCGGATCTCCTTCGACGCCCTCGACGAACCAGTTCATGCTCAGCAGTTCCTCATCCGTCATGGCCTGTCCGGCGGCAACCTTCTCCTCGCCGGACTGGTCCTTCAAGGGCCCGGCGAAGATGGAGTAGATGGTCTGCTCGCCGCTCTTGAACTTGGCGGTCTCGGCCTCCGCCATCGCCCGGACGTCCTCAGGCACCATCGGGGCAATTGGGGCGAGACCGACGATGCCGTCCTTCCAGCCGCCCCAGTACTGGTTGCTGGTCCAGGTGCCGGCCTGGACCTGGTTGACGAGGTCGGTGTAGTAGATGCCCCAGTTCCAAATCGGGCTGGTCAGGACCGCCTTTGGCGCCAGGGGGGACATGTCAGCGTCGTAGCCGACTCCGTAGACCCCGCGGGCTTCGGCCGCTTGCTGCGGGGCGGCGGTGTCCTGGTGCTGGGCGATCACGTCGGCGCCGCCGTCGAGGAGGGCGTCGGCGGCCTGGCGCTCCTTCTGGGGGTCGAACCAGGTGCTGGTCCAGACCACCTTCACGGTGGCGGCGGGGTTGGCTTTGCGGACGCCCAGGGTGAAGGCATTGATGCCGCGGATCACCTCCGGGATCGGGAAGGCGGCCACGTAGCCGAGCTGGTTGCTCTTGGTCATCTTGCCGGCTACGAGACCGGAGACGTAGCGCGGCTCCTCGATCTTGCCGAACGCCGTGCTGACGTTCTCCGCCGTCATGTAGCCTGAGATGTGGACGAAAGTGGTGTCGGGGAAGTCCTTCGCGACGTTGATCGTCGGTTGCATGTACCCGAACGAGGTGGTGACGATGATCTCGTTGCCCTTCTGTGCGAAGTCGCGGATGACTCGCTCGGCGTCGGCCGGGTTTTCCGGCACGCTCTCCTGGTAGGAGGTCTCGACGTTCGGCAGGTTCTGCTCCAAGGCGAGCCGGCCCTGGTCGTGGGCCCAGGTCCAGCCGAGGTCGCCGACGGGGCTAACGTAGACGAACGCGACCTTGATCGGTGGACCGACTGCTGGCGACGCGTCCTGCGCGATGGCCTGGCGGCCGAGTCCGGCGACCGAGATTGCGAGCCCTGTGCCGACGATGCCCCGCATGACATCGCGGCGGGTCAGGCCTGTCCGTAGCGATTGGGTTCGCTGGTCCCGCTCGCGGTCCGTCGTCTCCACCATTGTCTCCGTGTTCCTCCGCACGTCACTCGCACGTGGTACGCCGACAAATCTGCCACTCGGCCGGAGCGGCCACTCTGCTACGCCGTGAGTGTACTGGGCCGGCGAGTTCTCCTGCCGAACGCGTTCCACACCGGGCACAGCCAGCTGCCGGATGGGCTTCTTGTCACCCAGGCATCGAGGCGGCGGGGTCGCGGTTTGGGTCCGGCTTACGGGGTCGGCCGAACTGTACCAGAGTCGCGCCGGTCCCGCGACGCGCAGTCGCCAACCGGGTTGGGGGTGGGCAGCCGGTGGCTAGTGGCGCGAATTACAAAGACTCGAAGAGGATGTCCTGGGCACCCTCCCAGACGACGCGGCGGCCGAGCTCCTTGAGTTGGTCGCGGCCGTCGACGACCGTCAGAAAGTGGTTGCCGGCCAATTGGCCGAGCTTGCTGGCGAAGCAGGTCGACCCGTAGGGAAAGAGGATCTCGGTCTCACTGAATCCACCCGGGTAGAGAAGGATCTCGCCCGGCGCCGGGTAGCTG
>JALYMD010000154.1 GCA_030773875.1 Chloroflexota bacterium
GCCCCACAGCGCCCTCGGCTACCGGCCGCCTGAGGAGTTCCGGGTGGCGTTCGACGAGGCCGTGATCAGGCGGCAGGAATGGGTCGGACTCTCATAATCCATGGACCACACACTGGGGGCAGGTCACCGCGCTTACTACGCATGTTACGGAAAGGCGTGGAGACACGCGAGCGCCAAAGGGGCTCAGTTGACCGGCCGTGGTCCTGACCACCACCTGGTGTGGGCGTGGTTTAGTGGTGGCGCGCGTCCATCGCGGTCCATCGCAGTGAGTGGCCGACGCCTAAAGGGCTTGCGAATCAAAGCAGACTACGACGATCAGTGGTCGGGGTCCGGCGCTCAAGCTAGACTCGCGATTCTCGTCGGACGGCAACTCCTTTCCGATCTCGCCAAGCTGCCCTAATTGAACGCCGCACCAATCCCTCACGCCCGGCGCGAAGCAAAACGCCGCCCCGGAGGACGGCGCTCGCTTGCAATGAAAGTACGAGATCCCTCTTCAGCAGGAAGTGGGTGTTCGTCACGGTGACATGGTCGATGGGCACCAGTTTCTCCGTCACGAACGCGGCAACGTGGCGGATGCTTTCCCCCTCGACGATCACTCGTAGGTGGCAGCCTCCGGAGGCCAGGTGGGCGCTGATCACCTCCGGGTAGCGGTAGATGCGGGCAGCCACTTCATCACAGCCGACTCCGCGCTTGGGGGAGACGCCCACGTCGATAAACGCCACCCCCCGCTCGTCCTGCAGCTTTTCCCGGGCGACCACTGTCTTCTACCGACGGATGACACCCTCCCGCTCGCAGCGCTCCACGATTGCCGCAACCTCGTCCACCGTCGTACCGGCCATCTGGGCCAGCTTCTCTTGGGAAAGCCGGGCGTCGTACTCCAGCGTTGGAGCACCCGGCGCGTCAATGCCGCCATCAGATCTGCCACGTCTCCCTCCTTCTTCCGGGGTATAGTCGGGCGGCCGGTCAACCCTGTTGCCCCGGATGATGCCCAACCTCCCGCTCGCCATTGGTCGGGATGTCGGACGGTGGGCGATCCCGGTGGCGGGAGGAGGAGTGATCCGGCTCTTGCCTCCGCTGCCCGGCCGTGCCACCATCCCGGTCAGACGGAACCCGCTGGCGCGGCGGGCACGGCCGGATGGGGGAGGAGAGCAATGTCCGAGGCGGGCGGCGGGAGCAAGACACAGACCGATGTGGGAGTGCTGTTCAAGGCGTACGACATCCGTGGCGTTGTCCCGGACGAGTTGACTCCGGAGATTGCCCACAAAGTTGGCCGTGGCCTGGTGGCCTTTCTGCAGACCGACATCGTTGCGGTCGGGCGAGATATGCGCGTTTCCGGCCCCGCTCTCTCGGCGGCCTTGATCGAAGGGATCCGGGACCAGGGCGCCGATGTCGTCGACCTTGGCCTCCTCTCCAGCGATGCGCTCTACTTCGCCGTCGGCAAGTTTGGCTATCCCGCCGGCGCCATGATTACTGCCTCCCACAACCCCGCCGAGTACAACGGCATCAAGATCTGTCGCGAGGAGGCCCGGCCCCTCTCCCTGGAAGAAGGCATCGGTCAGATCCGCGATCTCGTCCTCGCCGGGGAGTTCCCGGCGCCTCTCGGTGGACGACGGGGCAGTGTGTCTCAGCGCGACGTGCTGGATGCCTATGCCGATCATGTCCTGGGATTGATCGACGCGAGCAAGATCCGGCCGCTCAAGATCGCCATCGATGCCGGCAATGGCATGGCTGGCGAGACGGTTCCCAGAGTCTTCAAGCACCTGCCTTGCGAGGTGGTCCCGCTCTACTTTGAGCTGGACGGCACCTTCCCGAATCACCCGGCCAATCCGCTGGAGCCGGAGAACGTCAAGGATCTCCAGCGCACCGTGATCGAGCAGCAGTGCGACCTGGGCGCGGCCTTCGACGGTGACGCCGACCGGGTCTTCCTGATCGACGAGCGCGGCCAGTTTGTCGGCGGCGACATGACGACGGCGATGGTTAGCGTGGCGATGCTCGGTCGTAACCCAGGTGCCGCCATTGTCTACAACCTGATCTGCTCGCGCTCCGTGCCGGAGACGATCGAGCGCCTCGGCGGCCGCCCGATTCGCACCCGCGTTGGTCACTCCTACATCAAGGCGACGATGCGGCAGGAGGATGCCGTCTTCGGCGGCGAGCACTCAGGCCACTTCTACTTCCGCGACAACTGGTACGCTGATTCGGGGCTGATCGCGCTGCTGACCGTCCTCCAGCTCGTCTCCGAGGCGGGCGAGCCGCTCTCAGCGGTCCTCCGCCCGCTGGACACCCGGGTGCGCTCGGGCGAGATCAACAACGAGGTGGCGGATCCCCCGGCGGTGATGATGAAGGTCGAAGCGACCTACCGCGCCAGGGGAGCTGAGATCGACAAGCTGGACGGCCTCACCGTGGAGTTCCCGGACTGGTGGTTCAACCTGCGATCGTCCAACACCCAGCCCCTGCTGCGTCTCAACGTCGAGGCCGACAACCCGGAGCTGTTGCGCCGCGGTACTGAAGAGGTGCTTTCCCTCGTTGTTCCCGCCCCTAGGCGAGGTTGACCAAGGAGGGGGCAGCGCTGCATACGCCCTGGTCGCGTGACAGGGCGACGATGGTGGGGGTGAGCGAGCCGGTGGATGTTCCTGAGCGGGTGCGCCGCGCCGAGGGTGAAATAGCGGCGTCCCCGCTCCGCGCCGCGTCCGGTTTCGTCGCCGGCCCCTCGTGGCCTCCGCTCTCAGCGGGCACGGCGCTCACCGTCGTCAAGCTGGCCCCGGACGGCTCGGAGGTGACCCGCTACGCCGGGACGGTGATCGACGCCGACGTCCCGGACCCCTGGATCGCGGTCGAAGCGTGGTGGGTCAAACGACGGGTGGAGATGAACGGCCTCGCCTTTGAAACCGGGGACCACCTCCTGGAGTTTTTTTCGCCGGCCGATCCCTTCAACGTCTTTGCCGTCTTCGCCCCGGAGGGCCACCTCCGCGGCTGGTACGCCAACGTCACCTATCCAACGGAGCTTGACCCGCGCTCTGACCCGCCGACCCTGGTCTGGCACGACCTCTATCTGGATGTCGTTGCCCTGCCTGATGGGAGCTACGTCGTGCGCGACGAAGACGAGCTTGCCGAGGCGGGGCTCATTGCGACCGATCCCAACCTCCACGCGGCGATCCTCGCCGCCGCTGCTGAGGTGCTCCGCCGGTTCGCAGCTCGCGCGTTTCCCTTCGATGGGCCTGCTGTCACCCCGGGTTGACGACCGAACGTGGACCGGACGTCTCTCAGGAGGTCTTGACCCAACTCCATTGAGTCTCCTCACGTCCAGGCGAATACGCTTCCGATCATAGGCCGCCCCGACGGCCTCTCATGTTTGGAGTGAGCCGGGGAGGAGCATTCACCCTTGCCTCTTCCCCTATCACGCGCGCCCCTGTCAAGATGACCATGGAGCGAGCGGCGAGGGGGATGCGGTCATGGCGGGAGTACCGGGTCAACCCGTCTACGGGCTAATTCGACCGGCCGTCCGCTTCGCTCAGTCGCCCGCCGAGCGCGCCCTTGAGACCGGCACGAAACTGGCTCGCCACCCTTATCAGGAGGCCAGAGTCGTCTGAGCCCATGTGGTAAACTCGTGCCCAACAGGCGGAGTAACCCACGCCCCGGGTTCGGGGCGGACCTGCCGTCGTCAGTCCGAGGGCAACACGCTCCGGCGGCAGAAGCGCGAGACCCTTCTCGCCTGGCCAGACCCTGGCTCATCCGTTGGGATGCGGCCGGGGTTTTTGTGTACCCAGGACCGCAGAGAAGAAAGGGGCTCTCCGTGCTCGACGACCTGCTCGATGTGTTTGATCGTGATCGACGCCACGGCGCACGCAAGCGCGGCCTCGGTGGTCTGATTCGGCACCTGATCGGGAACGACGATCGGCGGTATCGTGATGACCACCGTCGCGGTCGACGTGAGCACGATGACGACCATCGGGACCGTTGGTTCGATGACCGGGACGACAGCGGGGATCGCCCGAGGCGCCATCGCCGCGGAGTCAACTTCGACCTCGACTAGATTCCCGTTCTTCGACAGGACCAGCTCATCGTCGGCGATCACCACTGGGACTGGCACAGTGGGGCGTGGGGGGCGACGCTGTCGCACGTCCCCCCGCTCAAGACGAGCGGCCGAGAGGCCTCGACGCTCGTCGAGTTCCTGCTCCGGGGTTTGCTCCGACGGTTCAGCGTCGCCATCGTGGCGCTCCTCATGCTGATCACGGTGGTGGTTGCCTGGATCAGGGCTAGGCGCCGGCCGCCGCTCGTTCCTGCACCAGCCGATGGCTCTTCCTCAGGGGCCGAGCTGACGCCGATCGCTTCTGGACGCACTATTTGGCCTTGCTGGAGGGAGAGAGCTTCATGCGCCTCTGGTTGCCTGTTACCCTGGCCTTCGCCGTCACCATGCCCGGTCTCGCGGTCCGCCTCGGGCTCTTCGGCGCCTCGGACCCGATCCGGGCGTTGCTCTTTGGGGTCGCAATCGTCGGCGCCGCCTTCCTTCTCTCCTGGGCGGCCGAGGTCGTCCAGATCGATGTCTCTCAGGGCCTGGCCCTGGCCCTGCTGGCGCTGATCGCGATCCTGCCCGAGTACGTCGTCGATGCCTCCTTCGCCTGGCTGGCCGCGGACGACCCCGCCTATGCCGGCTACGCCGTCGCCAATATGACCGGGGCGAACCGCCTGCTGATCGGCCTGGCCTGGCCGATGGTAATCCTCATCGTCTGGCTTCGAACCCGCCACCGCTCCGTCACCCTCGGACCGAGCCACGGTCTGGAACTGGTGGCGCTGCTGGTGGCGACCGCCTACGCCTTCATCCTGCCATTCAAGGGAAACCTCTCGCTGCTCGACTGTGCTGTCCTCGCCGCCACCTTCGCCGTTTACGTCTGGCGCCTGACCCGCCTGCCGGCTGAGGAGCCCCATCTGGTCGGGCCGGCCAAGACCATCGGGGCCTTGGCGACCGGGCAGCGCCGGGCGGTGACGGCGGCCCTGGCAATCGCCGCCGCCGCGATTGTCCTCCTGGTCGCCAAGCCGTTCGCCAGAGCGCTGGTCGCCACGGGGACGGAACTCGGCATCGACGAGTTTCTGCTGGTGCAGTGGCTGGCACCCCTGGCCTCCGAGGCCCCGGAGTTCGTCGTCGTCGGCATCTTTGCCTGGCGGGCGGCGGGGGAGGCGGCGCTCGGCACCGTCGTCTCCTCTAAGGTCAACCAGTGGACGCTCTTGGTCGGCATGCTGCCGCTGGTCTACGCGGTCGCACTGGGCGCGGCCGAGCCACTGCCCTTGGATGAGCGGCAGCAGGAGGAGATTCTGCTGACGGCGGCTCAGTCCCTCTTCGCCGTCGCGCTCTTGCTCGACCGGCGGCTGTCGCTGGTCGGCGCCGGGCTGCTGTTTGTCCTGTTCGGCGTTCAGTTCATCTGGGCCGAAATCCGGGTCGAACTCTCGATCTTGTACGTCGTGCTCGCCATCGGGGCCTTGTTGATCAGCCGGGCGCACCTCGGCGCCACCTTCCGCGGCGCCTGGAACCCGGCGGAACCGCAATAACCAATCCACATACCGCCCCGCTCCGGTAGATCGGGAGCGGGACAGGGAGGATCATCGTTGGACATTTTTGAAGATGTGGGTGGCTGCGTGATGATCGGCATCGTCGCCGCCGTCGTCCTGGCGTTGCTCGTGTGCGTCGCCGTCGTGGTCTTCGGTGTTGCCCTGTCGGACATCACCGGCTAACGGGCGAGCTGGCTGGGCAGTTGCTTCAATCGACTTACTGGCGAGCCTCAGCGCGATGGCATCGTCCTGGGTCTCGGGCTGCTGATTCCCGGCGCTGCTGGTGCGAGGGACGCCTAGGCGGGTCGCGCGGGTGGGTGTCTCGCCCCACGGGATCGGTCTGATCGTCGCGCCCTCTGGCACGAGGTTCCCTGAGTCCGCGGTCAGTATCAGGGCCGCATGATCGGGGGCACCGACATCACCCCTCGGCTGCGGCTGATAAAAACGGCGAGGTCTCACCTGACCTCGCCGTCATGCTGACTGCTGGGCTTCGGGAGCGACCCATCAGCGATGGCGGGCAGCACCACATAGGCGCAAACGCGTGTCAACGACGGTCTGAAAAGGCGGGCCCCGACAGAGTTTGAACGATAACCGGAACGGCAGAACGTAGACGTACGTACACGCCGCTGTTATACTCCGGCTCTCGGTGAATCGCCTCGCTTTCTTTGGCCAAAAATCAGAACTCCCGTTCTACTTTCATGGCGGATCCCGCGCCCGCTTGGCGGTCTGTGCGGTCCTCGGCGTCCGCGCGGGCCGGAGGATGAATTGCCCATGACTCGGGCCACGACGGATGCCGTCGCGTTCGTGCTTTCAGCCGGCGTTCCCACCGACGTCGAGGATGCCCTCTTCATCGACCCGGAACCTGTCGGGCCGGGAGGAGGTCGGCGGCTGCTCGCCACCGTTGAGCCTCTGGAGCAGAGCCGTCGGGGCGCGGAGATCGCGGCGTCGGCATTGGCGACCCTGCGAGAGGCGTTCGCCGATGCTGCGGCACTTCCGGTTTCCGTCGCGCTGGCTCGGGCGTTCGCCGCGGCCAATGCCGCGGTTCGGGAGGAGAACCGTCTCCAGGTCAGGGAGGGACGGGGGCGCCGTGTCGATGTCGGGGCGACCGCGGTCGTGCTCGAAGGCCGCGAGTTGACGATTGCCCAGGTCCCGCCCACGCAGGCAATCGTTGCCCAGGACGCCCAGGTCTACGCCTTTCCCTGCCTCGACTCCTGGGGTCCAGATTACCTTCCGACCATCGATCGTCCGACTCCTCCGGCCGAGCCCCTCGGCTACGCTGACCGCATCTGTCCCGATCTCTACCGCACGGTGATGGCACCGGGCGATCTGGTGCTCCTCTGCTCGACGGGCCT
>JALYMD010000155.1 GCA_030773875.1 Chloroflexota bacterium
GCTGGGGGAGCGGTGCCGGGTCCTGGAGCGGGAGCGCGTTCGGGTCAAGGCCCATACCCGCTTCCACTGGTGGCCCCAGGAACGCCACCCCAGGAACCTCTCGTGATCATCCGGAGGACGTATAAGAAGTCGTGTTTATACTCACTCTTTCCCAGTAGTCAGCGGACCGAACTGGTCCAGAAGCAGGCTGATGTCCGATGGTCTCCGGTGTCGTCCTAGTTTCCCGCGTGCCTACCGTCCCGACCGTCACTGCCAACCAATGCCGCCCTTTTCCGGCCGGTGATGACCCGTACGTGACCATGTTGTGACCAAGAACGACAACACGTTTCGGAAGTCGGAAGGTGGACGGTCTCTGTCGTCGTCATGGGAGTACCCTATTCCGACCCGCTGCTTAGTTGCCCAGCCAGATCCACCGCCTGGAGCAGCGCATCCTCGATCCGGTTGCGCTGGCGGCGGAGCTTGGTGAGCAAGAAGTGGAACTCACTCGAGGTGGGGTCAAGTTTGGCGAGGTCCCGCATCGGCGCGAGCCCGGGCAGCACCGGCAGCTGCAGCGCCGGGTCCATCTCGTACGGGCCGTCGACGGTGAACAGGGCTGGGTTGACGATCCGGGTGAGGCGCTTGAGCCCCTCGTTGAGCAAGTGAGCGTCACCAATTGGCGCCGTGTTCAGGCGCTCGCTGGCGGCCCTGAACGCCTCGGCCGCGCCGATCGTGCCGGTGAGGTCGAGGTGCTGCCCCGCAACCTCTTGGAGCGAGCCCAGGTGGTCGAGGAAGTCCTGCGCACTGGGCACGAAGGTGTAGGGGAGTACCTCGGGTAGACACATCCGGGCGGTCATCGTTAGGTAGACCTGGACATCCGCCGCCAGGATTCCCGCGTCGGCTTTATCGAGGGTGTCCTCGGGTGAGTGCCACCAGTAGGCGCCACCACACCCCCCAACCGCCTTGCGGTCGGGGTGGTCGACCGGCAGCATCCGGTACGCTCCCAGGCTCGGCAGCCCGACGCCGAGGAACGACTGGTCACCCGCTCGGAGCGGCCGGCGGATGTTGGGCTGCTGGCCGGAGAGCTCCTGCACCACCGCCGCGGTGAGGTGCTCAATTTCCCCCATGTTGTAGCGGCAGTCCCAGATCTCGGTCTCCCGCACGCCCGGTGAGTCGATGTTGAGGTGCCCGACGCAGCGGTCGCGCAGCTCTCGGAAGCGCGTGTCGGCGTACCAGGTCGAGCCGGAGTAGCGCCCCGTCGAGTGACCCGGCCACCAGCAGAAGCGCACCCCCCGGTGCAGTTCGTTGCGGTGCTCAAACAGCACCCGGGCCATCTCGATCAGGGCCACGTCGCCGGTCGCGTTGTCGGTGATGCCCTCGTACCAGGAGTCGATGTGGGCCCCGACGAGGAGGAAGTCGTCGCTGCCGGTACCAGGGATGGTGGCCGTCGCGAGGGGGATGCGCATCCACTCGGTCTTGACGTTCGACTCCAGCCGGACGCGGACGGGACCGCTGGCAATGTGCTCGCCGTCGGCCTTCTTGACCCCCAGGACGGGAATTGTGGGCAGCCGCTTGGCCGACTCCGGGGTCGGCGTGCCCCAGACGCTGGTGCCGATCATCTCGTGCACGACGTCCTCATCCGACGGCCAGATGTGGACGTGGCCGGCCGCGCCGTGCTCCTGGGCCCGGCGGATGCCATCCGGCCCGCCGTCGGCGGTGATCACCACCTTCCCCGTGACGTCCAGCCCTGAGTAGTCCCCGGCGACCGCGCGGTGGGAGAAGATCATCTCCCCTGGCTTCGGCGGGGCGAAGGGGACGAAGACGAGTTCGGCCTCGATGCCACCCGGCGGGGTCTGGGCCCCGAACGAGCGCGTCCGGACCTGCACCTGCTCGGTCTCCCGTCCCTCCGTGTCCAGAAGGGCCAGTTTGCCCTCCAGTGGCCAAGAGATCAGCGAGTCAAGCTCCAGGATCTCCGCCTCGAGGCCGTAGCCCTTCACCGTGTCGACGACGTAGCGAGCTGCCCGCCACTCGTCCTCGCTGCCGGTGTCACGAAAGAGGGTGCTGAAGACGTTCAGGTGCTCCTGGAGGTGCTGAGCCGAGACGGCGGCACGGAGCGCGCCTTCGATTGTACGGTCGTGGTCGGTGGGCATCTCGTCCTTGTCCCCGCGTGCTGCGCTGCGGCTCGTTTCTGGGCCGATTAGCCGATCAAGGCGGGTTGGGAGGTCGACAACAGCTCCGAGGTCAGCCGCGCCAAGAGTGCCTGGGCGAGCACGACCGGCTTGCGGGTCACCTCCGCGACGACGTCGCGCATCGCGGAGTCCATGCCGATGCAGGTCATCCAGACGAGGTCGCAGTCGGCCGCGCGTAGTTCTTCGGCAGCAGACCGGGCCAGATCGAGGCGGGTATCTCCTGCGTAGGGTGACGCCGCGGTGACGATCGCGTTGATCCCCATTCCATCGTAACGCTTTCGCTCCTGCTCAACCTGGCCACCGGAGGGCTTGATGATGCCGAGCCGCCGTCCGTGGGCAAGACCGCCGATGATGCCGGGAAAGAGCTTGCCCGGGTTGATCACGAGCCGGTCGGCACGGATAGCGCTCCAGTCGGCGCCGCAGAGAATCACGATAAGGTCGGCGCCCTCGTGGACGATGAGCTCGTCGACGCAACGCTGCATCCGAGGAAGGATCTTGCGGTGGGAGAGAAGCGTCGAGCCGCCAGTTTTCAGCCGGGCGACGATCCCGACCTCGTCGGCCTCCGGAGCAAGAGCGTCGATTTCGTCCCGAGCTAACCCGTCAAGGCAGCCCCGCTCGGCAATCCGAACGTCGCCCAGCAAGAACGGGCGCATCCCTGGGACCACGTCGTCCCGCGGTGATTCAGCGATGGTGGCGAACCCGATGGTGTGCATGATGTCTCCTGCTCGGTCCTGTCGGTGATGACTTCGGCTCGAGGCCCGGTGGCTAACGCGCGAGAGCGAGCGCGTCGGCCGTCAGCTTCGGCGGGATGGGGTACGAGCGCTTGCTGTGGGTGAGGTTGCTGGCGACCAGCATTTCCGCAGTGCGGAGTGCGGCCTGGAGCGGATTGACGACCGGGACGCCGACGGCCTCCTGCAGCTCAGCCGCCCGGAAGGAAAGGGTGCCACAGCCGAGGACCAGGACGTCCGCGCGGTCTTCCTCGACCGACTGACGGCTGACCTCGATCAGGCGGGCAAACGTGGCCTCCCGATCGCCATTGAGCTCGAGCACCGGAATGCCGATCTGTCGGATCGAGGCAAGCTTGGCGGCAACGCCGGTCAGGGTAGCGAGGTTTTCCAGCGGGCGGATCACGCTCTCCAGCACGGTCACGATCCCAAAACGGTGACCGAGGCCGGCAGCGAGGAGCATCGAGCTCGCGCCCGGTCCGACGACGGGGATGCTCACAAGCTCGCGGACGCCGTCGATGCCCGGATCACCGAAACAGCCGGGAACGATGGCGTCGAACCCCTCGCGCTCCAGTTCGACCGCCATCTCCATCAGGGGCGGCACGAGGAGGTATTCCTCCCACATGGATTCGATGCTGCTCGGCCCGCTGGCTGGCCGCCGCGCTTCGACGGTCACGC
>JALYMD010000156.1 GCA_030773875.1 Chloroflexota bacterium
CCGCTGTTCCCCAGTTGTGGCTCCTCTACGCGCTCGTCTTCGCGCTCGAGACGTCGCAGACCGTCGCGCGGCCAGCGATGATGGTCCGGTTCATGGATGTGGTCCAGCCGGAGCAGCGTGGAGCCGCCAACGCGCTCTACGGCATGACGTCCACGACGGCACAGTTTGGCGGGGCGGCCCTTGGCGGGCTCGCGTTCGCCCTCATTGGCTCGACACCGCTCTTCCTCCTCAACAGCGTCACCTTCCTGGTCGTTGCGCTGGCGGTCTCCCGCACCAGCCCGGGGCGGATGCGCCAAAGTCCGCAGCTAACGGTCGAGAGCGACCCAGCGGTGAACACGGCCGACGCAAACGTTGCGGCGACGACAGGACAGGATCGGGCCGGCTACCGACGGCTCCTGCGCCGCTCCGACGTGATCGGCTATGCCGGCATGACGATTACGATCTCGATCCTCATCCAAAGCGTGATTACGCTCTTTCCGGTCCGCTCGCGTGACCTCGGGCTTGGCGAGGGCGGCGTTGGGCTCTGCTTCGCGATCGTGGCACTGCGATTCTTCCTCGGCAACGCCGTTGCTGGGAGTGGGACGTACGGCAGTCACACCACCCTATACCTCGTAGCCGGCGCGGAAGCCGCAGGCGCGGTGGGCATTGCCCTCTTCGGCGCAATCGACCGGCCCATGCCGGCCCTGGCCGGACTCCTCGCCGCAGGCTTCCTCGCCGAACTGTCCGAAGTTCCTGCCTTGACCTACTTCCAGAACCGGCTGCCGGCTGGGACCTACGGACGGTTCTACGCGGTTGTTCTTACAGCATCCGCAGCAGGGGGATTATCAGGAGCCTTGCTCGGTCCACCCCTTGAGCAGGCGGTTAGACCGAGCGCAGCACTCGCGCTTCTCGCCGGCCTCGTCAGCCTGGCCGCTGCCGCCCTCGCAATCTCCACACTCCGCCGACCTCCAGATAATCTGGCTCCAGACCATTCCTCAGCCACGACCACCGGGGCAAGCTGATTGGGCAACCCTCCATCGGCAGCACCCGGCTAGCATCGTGCTGGGCATGCGAAGGGCGAGCCTCGCCGGCTCGCCCTTCGCATCAGATCTTGGATCACCCCACTGGGGAAACGTTAGGCTTCCAACTCCGTCTCGTGCTCGCGTTCAGCAATCGTCAGCGCCTCGTCGGCGATCGCCACCATGCGGTCGATCTCGCCGCGGGTCACGACCAACGGCGGCGCAAAGTGCATCACCTCCCAGGTACGGGTGATGAAGCCGCGCTCCATGAGCAGCGCGTTGACCCGCTTGGTGAAGGTCGACTCCTTGCCCCACTTGGTCTTCTTCGCCTTGCTCCTGACCAACTCGATGGCACAGAGAAGACCGACCCCGCGCACGTCCCCAACGGAGGGGTGACTGCGCAACTCCTCTAGCCGAGCCTTGAGGTACTCGCCCTTCTCGGCGCTCTGCTGGACCAGATTCTCGTCCGCGAAGATTTGGAGATTGCGCTCGGCCGCTGCAGCCGCCACCGGATGCCCGCCGAACGTGAGCAGGTGGCCCATGGCAACGGTGCCCTGCTGCTTGAAGTTGTCGAAGACCGAGTCCCGCACGATTGCCGCGGCGATCGGAGCGTACCCCGATGAGAGTCCCTTAGCGATTGTCATGATGTCAGGAACGATGCCGAAGTGCTCCGTCGCGAACATCTTGCCGGTCCGGCCAAAGCCGTTGATGACCTCGTCGCAAATCAGCAAGACGCCGTGCCGGTCGCAGATCTCGCGCAACATCCGCCAGTAGGTCGGCGAGGGCACGTGGACCCCTGCCGCGGAGGAGACGGGCTCGCCGATCACGCAGGCAACCGTTTCCAGCCCCTGGTTCTCAATCTCCTGCTCGACGTAGCGGGCGGCCATGATGTCCGCCTGCTCCCCCTCAGCGCCGAAATCGGAGCGATACCGGTTCGGATGCGGGACGTGGGAGACGCCGTACATGAACGGACCGAAGTACGTCTCGTTGCGGGTCGCGGTCAAGCTCATCGCGCCCATCGTCATGCCGTGATAGGAACCTCGGCGAGCGATGACCTTGTAGCGACGGGGGAAGCCGCGCATCGCTTGGACCTGCTTGGCGATCTTGACCGCGGTTTCCACCGCCTCCGAGCCGCCAGAGCAGAAAAAGACCCGATTGAGATCCCCTGGAGTCAATTCGGCCAGCGTATGCGCGAGCTGGGCAGCCGGCGGAGTGGTGAACGACATCGCGGACGCGTAGGCGAGCTTGCCTGCTTGCTCGGCCATCGCCTCAGCGATCTCGCGGCGGCCATGCCCCGCGTTCACCACCCAGAGTCCGGCAATACCGTCTAAGTACGCCCGGCCCCGGGTGTCCCAGAGCGTGCTCCCCTCGCCCCGTTCAAAGACGTGCAGGCCGTCGTTCTCTGCCAGCTCGTGCCAGGGCTGCATGTGGATCCAAACGTGATCGAGCGCCTCCTGCTCGATCCCCGCCGGACTGACGGCATCCACCACCGCAGCACCCGCCTGGCCGTCTCCACTCAGGATCTCTCGAACCATCCCGTGACCTCCTCGCGTGGTCGATATTAGCCCTTGTGCTCGGGCCACGGGGGCAACCAGACCTTCAGGGCGCCCTACCCCAGGACATCCGATGTTGCCGCCGGTTTCGCGACGGCGAGTATAGCAAAGCCGGCCTATCGACCCGATCAAGGGCCGAGTGCACGAGGATGTCGGACTACAGTCAGAGAGTGGGGTCGACGGGCACGAGAACCTCAGCGGCCAGCAGAGAGGACACGCTCCTGCGAGCAGGGCGCGCCGCCTATGTCCGAATCGTTACAGCGCCGCCTCCCGCTCGCCGCTCGCGTCACTTTCGAGAGGCGACGGGATACGAGACCGGTCGATGAACTCCAAAATCTCCTGACGCTCGAAGCGATAGATGCCCCGCTGGCCATACTGAAAGCCACCGAACTTCCCTTGACGAGCCCAGTTGATGACGGTGGCGCGGTTCACCCCTAGCAGGTCGGCCGCCTCCTTGGCAGACAGGTAGCGCCTGCGGTCACCCGACGAGTCGCCCACGATCTCGTCCTTGGTTCCCGCTCCCATGGATCTCCCCCATTACACCGATAAGCCGAGCACCGGGTGCCTGCTGCTCGCGGCGTGCTCGTGTTCGCTTGCATTCGTGTGGATCGGCGGTCACCGCGATGGCTTCCCCCCACCTCCTCGTCAGACCTTTCCTTTGGGACGTGGACGATGTCCGTCGATCTTGAGCAAACCCTCGGACGAAGAACTGACCCTGATCCAGCGATAACGGAACCGGAAACGCAAATACGCTGCCACTCGAAGACCTCACCATCCGAACTCGAAAGCCGGACTTCCGCTCCTGCATCCCTCAAACAAACTGCCGGTTGACGGCGACGAAAGTCGGGTGCCATGATCCTGCTGCCGTCCAGCGGTTGGCAGGGTCTCTCTGGCGCCGTGCGGGTCCGCACCTTGGGTCCGGAGGACCTGCCACATGTGTGCACGTTCCGACAACGATCGACAGGCACACAGCCCACGCCGCCTGTTGGACCATCCTATCCTCGGCCCTCTGCCGCCCGCGGCGACGGTGCATTTCATCCTCGATGGGATGCCAGTGGCTGGCCGAGCCGGGGAACCGATCGTCGCGGCGCTCCTAGCCACCGGCATCCGCGTGTTCCGGACCATGCCCAGGTTCGGCGAGGCGCGCGGGGGGTACTGTCTCGTTGGGCGCTGCTCCGACTGCCTCATAACCGTCGACGGGATCACGAACGTCCGTGCCTGCTTGGAGCCGGTCCGCGAGGGGGCCAGCGTGGTCACCCAGCGTGGCATCGGCTCGTGGAGCTCCGCGCTGGATGGATCGGTGGGGAGTGAACCAATGGACCGCCCGGCGTGAAGATGACCGACGTGGCGGTCGTCGGTGGTGGACCAGCTGGGCTCAGCGCGGCGATCGCGTCGGCTCGTGGTGGCGCTGGCACCGTCCTTATCGACGAGAACCAGACGCCCGGCGGCCAGCTTCGGTATCGCCTAACTGAGGTCATGGTAGGGACCGGTCGCCGGTCCCTGCGTCCGGCGGCACTCGCCACAGAACTGCTTGCGGAGGCGGAGGATGCCGGGGTGGACGTACGGCCCTCCTCCCTCGCCTGGGGACTTTTCAAGGACAAGGTGCTAGCGGTAACCGGACCATCCGGCGCGTACCATCTCGGAGCCGAAGCAATTGTGATTGCGACCGGCTCGACCGATCTCCCGTTCAGGTTCGCGGGTGGATCGCTGCCGGGGGTGTTCTCCGCCCGTGCGGTTCAACTCCTGCTCCACGTTCATCGCGTGCTGCCCGGAAGCCGGTTCGTCGTCCTTGGCGATGGACTGGAAGCGGTCGAGGTGGCGGCGGACATCCCCCTGGCCGGGGGAGATGTCGTCGCGGTCTTCGATCCGGTTGACGACCACGACGCGGTGGTCGCGGAGGGAAGCGACGGCATTTGTGCCGTGACCCTTCGAGAGACGAGGTACAACGCCGATATTCTGGTGAACGCGGTGGGGCGGCAACCGGACGCCCCGCTTGCCTTTATGGCCGGCTGTGCCGGCGCCTACGCCGCTCCCCTTGGCGGGTTTGTGCCCATCTGGGATAACACCCTGAGCACCACCGTCGACGGCATCTTCGTCGCTGGCGATACCGCCGGGATTTGCGACGTGGCCGTTGCCCTCGCCGAGGGTAGGTTGGCGGGCGGGAGCGCCGCAGATCATGTCGACGGAGGCACAGGGCGGGACCGGGAACCGATTCGAGAGGCGTATGCCACGCTCGCCGCGGAGCGGATCGCGGCTGCTACAGCCCTCCATCCAGTGTTCGCGCAGGAATGAGCCGCCTGACATCGAAGGAGGATCAGCGGATCGTGGATGATGCCGAACTCAAAGGCTCGACGACATCCCCTCACTACGTCTGCCGCTGCGAGGAGATTACTGAGGCCGAGATCCGCGCAGCAATCGCTGAGGGAGCGAGCAGCGTCAATGACATCAAGCGGCGGACTCGGTCGGGCATGGGCATCTGCCAGGGGATCTTCTGCGGGCCGGCGATGGCCGAGATGCTTCAGAGGGAGATGGGTCTTCCGCCTGATATGCTCACTCCTATGACAGCCCGCCCGCCGGTCCGGCTGGTACCACTCGGCCAGCTTGCCGACATGATGGAGTAGATGGCCCGAAGGGGCGGTAGAGGGTAGGATGGGACGGTGCTGATCGTGCGGCAAGGTCGGTTGAGCCGCAGCGTGGGAACGTCGACTCGGTCCCTGGTGGTGCGGGATAGCGTGTGGACACAACAGCCGCCGTGTTCCTGATTGGCGGGGGACGGGATGAACGAGGTTACGTCCCAACGTACGGTCCATTCGCTTCGGCTTCCGGTCGTTCGGGTCGCGCGCGGGTTGCCTGTGTCCTCCATGACATCCCCGACCGAGACATGGCTTACGGTTTCGTCGCGGCAGTGCTCGAGCGCGCTGGAGTGAGTGACACCTTCCCGGTGTTCGTGTCCCAGAACCGTTCCCTCCGCCTTGACGACCTCAAGGGCGCAACCGGCGTGATGGTCGGTGGCGGACTCACCCCTGCCTATCACGACGCCATCGTGCCAGCCTCGGGAGACTGGCTTCCGTGGCTGCGCGACAACGCCATTCCCTACGTCGGCTTCTCGGCCGGGGCGATGATCGCCCCAGATTTCGGGATCATCGGCGGCTGGAAGCTACGGCGCGGAGACCAGGACCTCGTCATCTGCTCGGAGGACGTGAGCGAGGACGAAGAACTTTTGGATATCCGCCCCGGCCTCGGGCTGGTCCCGTTCGCCGTCGATGTCCACGCATCCCAGTACGGAACACCCACCCGCCTCATGCATGCCGTCCACGCTGGGTTTGTCACGGAGGGGTGGGCAATCGATGAGGAGACGATGCTGGAGGTGGCCGCCGACGTGGTTCGGGTCCACGGTCTCGGCAGCGCCTACTATGTCCGTCGGAGCGCTGATGGTCTCGACGTCAGTATCTTGAGCAGCGGGGAAACGCGCTCGCGCGGCTGAAAGGGAATCTTCAGACGGCGCTGAGAGCGCAGCCGCGAACGACGAGGGGACCCGTTCCCTGAAGCGCGACGGCACGGAGCTTGCCTGTGCTACGGGTGCCGGTGTTTGGGCCGGTTCTGGTTGTCCACTCTTTACTTCTGTCCTCAGTGCACCGCAGTTCTTCGATAGGTGATGCCGCGCGGCGGCGTAAGAGGTGCCTGTGACCCCGCCGATGACCCCGACTCGGGTAATGATCAATACGGCCGCGGTGCTGGCCGTGATTGGGCTAGCCTGGCTGCTGATCCAGGTTCGCTCGATCGTGCTGCTGTTGATCCTCGGGATCCTGCTGGCGGCCGCCATTGACCCCCTCGTCACCCAGCTCCGTCATCGAGGATTTACCCGGGGCCAGGGCATCCTGGCGATCTACGCCGGGATTCTCACTCTGCTCGGGCTCGGTCTCTACCTCGTAGCTCCACCCCTGATCGCTCAGGGCACCGATCTCATCAATGACATTCCGACGATTCTCTCCGACCTCCGCGTGGAGGCGCTGGAAAGCCAGAACCAGTTCGTCCGCACGGCTGGCGTGCGTACATTCGACAACGCTATTCGGACCTATGCTCGCCTGCAGCAGAGCCCACCGGTCGCGCCGGACACGGCGTTCGGGTTCCTCACCTCCGTGGTCGGCGTGCTCTTTACCACCATCACGGTCATGATTGTTGCCTTCTACTGGATGACGGAGAAAGCGATCATCAAGCGAGTGCTGCTCGGGCTCTTTCCGCTGTCGAACCGGGATCGTGCTCACGCCCTGTGGGACGAGATTGAGGCCAAGCTGGGCGGGTGGACCCGCGGCCAACTTACCCTCATGGTGGTGATCGGAATTCTCTCCGGCATTGCATACTCGCCGCTGGCGCTCGATCTCCGGTTCTGGTTGCCAATCGCGATATGGGCCGGCATCACGGAGTTGATCCCCTTCATCGGCCCCGTCCTCGGTGGCGCCGTCGCCGTCCTTGTGGCGTTGGCGGACTCTTGGGAAAAGGCGGTCATGGTGGTCGTCTTCGTGGTGCTTCTTCAGCAGTTGGAAGGCGCCGTCCTGGTCCCGCGGGTGATGCGCAATGCAGTAGGTATGACCCCTCTCACGGTGATCCTCGCTGTCCTCATCGGCAACGTGCTGAACGGCCCACTTGGGGCTGTTCTGGCCATTCCGGTCGGAGCAGCGGTCCAGGTCATTGTGCAGGACCTCCTTGGGGGTCGACGGGACGACGCGGACA
>JALYMD010000157.1 GCA_030773875.1 Chloroflexota bacterium
CCTGGTGGGGACGCAACAGCCGCCTCAGCAAGGACGACGAGGGGTTGCACGCCACGGAGGAAGCCTGGATCTACGCCGCCTCCTGCCGTCTCTTGCTCCGACGCCTGGCCCCATGACCCTTTCCACACACCCTCTGAGACCGCGCCGCAGAAGTGCGCATCGACGGGCAATTTCCGGCGTGATCGGTAGCAGACGTACGGTGGCGACGAAGGCATCCAGCCGCTGCTCGGCAGAGGCCGGGTCTGGGTCGCGCTCAGCACCCTGGAATGCCTCCATGTAGGTAATCACGCTCACTGCCAGGCCGCTGGGCACTAGTTGTCGGACCAGATTGACGGCGTCGCGTCGATCCGCAAGGCGATCAATGAGCCAGTCGGAGTCCAGCAGGTAAGCCACCGGCTACGCAGGCCTGCCGTCGCTGTCCTGCCCCCGCTGCTCGTGGATCTCGACGATGAGTGCTTCGGTGTCGATTTCTTGCCAACTCCCAGCAGTCTCATCCAGCACCCGCAGAACCCTTTCCGGATCGTAATTCGCCCAGATGTCCTCCGTCGGCTCCGCTGTGTCCTCGCGGTCCACCCGGTATCGCACGCCGTCTTTGACGAGGACGACTGGCCTGCCCTCCTCCAGCGCCGTGGCCAGCTCGGTGCCCGGCGTCACCTCAATCGTCGTTGTCGATCTCTGCGTGTCCTTCATCGGCGTTCCTCCAGGATGTTCCCGCGGGGGGCCATGTCGTTCTACTCGGAAATCGAGGTCACGTCGGCTGGTAGAGGCGCAGACCGGGCACGCGGGCGAAGTGCCGGCGGTTCCGGGTCAGGAGCGTGAGGTCGAATGTCAGGGCCGTCGCGGCGATTAGGAGATCCATGTCCGGGATCAGGTTGCCCTGCTTGAGGAGCGCGAACCGCACCTTGGCGAAGGTTTCGGCGACCGGCTCCGTGACGTCGAGAACTGTGCAACCTGCAAGGAGGCGGCGGTACGCCGCCAGACCCGCTTGGGGATCGGCCAGGACGTAGGCTCCTTCAAACAAAGATCTCGGCCATCGCCGCGGTGCTTACGGCGAGCCCTTCAGGACGAGTGACGTCAATCCCCCGAAGCGCATCCGGCATCCCGATCGCCGCATCAATAATCCAATCACTGTCGAGGAGGAACTTCACGGGCGATCAGGAGGACGGGTGCCAGCTTCCCGAGCAGCGTAGATGTACTCCTTCATCCGCTCCCCTTCCTCTGGGCTGATGCATCCGGCAGCGGCCTGGACGCCTTCCCAGAGCTTGTCAGGGTCGTAGTCCACCCAGGGATCGTGGTGCCCGGAGTCCTTCGGCGCACCCGCCTGCTCCGTCTCCGAGGATGACGCCGATGCATCCTCGGGGGTCAACCGGTAACGCACGCCGTCCTTGACGAGGATCAGCGGCTTCCCCCCCGCTTCGTCCAGCACCCGGGCCAAATCGCTGCCTGGCACGACCTCGATCGTCTTTGTTTCTGCGACCATCGCCGCATGCTCCAGTCTAGACTTTCTTTGACATCAAGGCGGGCTATCCGACCACTGTAGCACCGGGTTCGCGAACGATCACAGCCTTCCAAATCCGTCGTATAGCGTGATCGACACCGGTGCTCCGGCGCTCAAGGATTTGACGACCTACCTTCCCTCCGCTATCCTTTGGGAAGCACAGCCTTCGGGGTTTGGTGAGGTCGCCGGGTTATGGTGGCCAAGTCCTGACCGGCGGTAGAGCCCGCGAGCGAGCGCGAGATCGCGCGAGCACGATCCGGTGGGATTCCGGAGCCGACGGTAAAGTCCGGATGGGAGAAGGCGCGTGGCTGGGCGGGGTCCTCCCCGTCCGCTTTCGCGTGGTGCCTTCCCCGAACACCGTAGCACCCGAGGGCCTCGTGCCCTGGGTGTTTTTTGTTGTCCGGCCAGCCAGCCAGCGACAGGAATGCTTGGGGCGACGGGGGCTCGGGGCTGGGTGCGAGGGGTCGGACATCGCGGGAGACAGGGGCCGGCTATGACCGTTCCCTGTCGAGACGATGTCACGCTGGCCCCGTGGGGTCTGCGCCACTGTCGATTCCCCGCGACGCCCGACCACCAAGCCTCCGGCCTCGGATCCCAGGAAGAGCGCCCGTGGTCCGTTTTCTCGCCGGTCGGCTCCTGTCCACCCTCGCCGTTCTCCTTGGGGTCACGACGCTGACCTTTGGTCTGCTCCACCTCTCTGGCGACCCGCTCGCCGGCTTGGTCCCGCCTGGTGCACCCCCGGAACAACTCGCTGCCACCCGTCAGCGGCTCGGGCTGGACCGGCCGCTCCTCGTTCAGTATCTCCGGTTCGTCACGCGCGCCGTTCGGGGCGACCTCAGTGAGTCCTGGTCCCAGCGCCGCCCTGCCCTAGACGCCGTGCTGGATCGGCTGCCGGCGACATTAACACTGACCTCATCTGCCGTAGCGCTGGCGTTGCTGATCGGCGTGCCACTCGGCATTGCGGCCGGCGTGCGCCCCCGTGGCGCCATCAACGCGGCGGCAACAGGCGCGGCCCTGCTCGGTCAGGCGGTGCCGGGCTTCTGGCTCGGCACGATCCTGATTCTTGTCTTTGCGGTCCGCCTCCGCTGGCTGCCCCCGTCAGGACTCGATGGGCCGCGCTCGCTGCTCCTGCCGGCCGTCACGCTGGCTGCGTATCCGGTGGCAACGATCGTTCGCTTGCTGCGGGCCTCCATGATCGAGGTGATGAGGAGGGATTACGTGCGCACGGCCCGCGGCAAGGGGCTTTCGGCCTGGGCAGTCGTGCAGGGGCACGCACTCCGAAACGCTGCCCTGCCCACCCTCGCGTATGTAGGGCTGCAAGTTGGATTCCTGCTGGGCGGTGCGGTCGTGGTGGAGGCCGTCTTTGCCTACCCGGGTGTGGGACGGTTGGCATTGCAGGCCGTGGCGGACCGGGATCTGCCGCTGGTCCAGGCGTTCGTTGTCGTTCTCGCGTCGCTGATTCTCCTGGTGAATATGGTGGTGGACCTTCTCGCCCGCCGGCTCGATCCCCGGATAGGTGACGGAGCACCGGTTGGCAGCGGCCTGCAAGTTCCAGACCTCGCAGGCCCGAGGGGAATATGGAGCCGGAAGACCCCTGCCCCACTGCCCGGTGACTCCGGAAGCGGGGCGTAGCCATGGCAGTAGAGCGGACTATCTGGCAGTGGTCCGTAACCGGGGTGGCGAGAAGCGGCTCCTCCCTGGCCGTCACTGACGCTGGAAGGTCAATGCCGAAGCGAGCTGTTCGGCTGCCTCTCTCCGGGATGGTAGGTCTTGGGATCGTCGGTGTGCTGGCTATCGGCGCTCTGCTCGGACCCCTCCTGCTGGACGTCGACCCGGCGCGGCAGGACCTCCGGGGGCGGTTGGCGCCGCCGATCTGGGCTGAAGGGACTGGTGCGCACCCCTTCGGCACAGATGGGCTGGGGCACGACGTGCTGGCGCGGGTGATTGCGGGCGCGCGGGTCTCCTTGCTGATTGGGGTGGTGGCTACCTTAGCTGCGGGCGTCATCGGCGTGACGCTCGGCCTCATCGCAGGCGCGACGGGTGGGCTCGTCGATCGGATCGCGACCTGGATTGTCGATGTCCAGATGGCGGTGCCGTTCGTCGTCGTCGGGATCGCGCTGACGGCTGCGCTCGGCAATGGTGTACGGACGGTGCTGCTGACCCTCGCCCTCACGGGCTGGGTGGGGTACGCGAGGATCGTGCGGCTCCAGGCCATCGCCCTGCGGCGGGCACCGTTCGTGGAGGCGGCGCGGGCGGTTGGGGTCCGCCCGGCCCGCCTGCTCGGTCGCCACCTGCTGCCCAACCTCACGGCGCCGATCACAGTCGTGGCCAGCCAGCAAGTGGCAGCGATGATTCTCTACGAGGCGGCGCTCAGCTACCTGGGTCTCGGAATGCCGTCCAGCACGATCACCTGGGGTGGCATGGTGGCGAATGGTCAGGAGTTGCTCATGGCTGCACCTTGGGTCTCGGCCATGCCGGGGGCTGCGATCGCGCTTGCGGTCCTCGGCTTCAACTTGCTCGGGGACGGGGTGCGCGATCTCCTCGATCCGGAGGCGAGATGACGACAAGCAACTCGTCTGCTGGGGTCGAGACCCCCTGAACTGAGCTAACGGATACAGAGCAGCAAGAGGCAGGAGGCCGCAGTGACGACACGAGCGAATCGTTTTGGACCTGGAGTGGAACGGATGGTCGATGAATTAGAGCGGCCGGTGAGTCGCCGGACGGTGCTGAGACTGGTTGGAGCCGGTGGACTCGGGTTGGCGCTCCCGAACTTGGGCCGTAGTGGAGTGGGCCTGGTAATGCCGGCCGGGGCGCAGGGAACTCCCGGCGTGCTTGACGGGACAATCACGATCGACCTGCCTGACGAGCCAAAGACGCTTGATCCGGCCCTCGTCTATGACGCTAACGGCTGGTCTATCGTCCACGCGGTCTACGACGCGCTGGTCCAATACGCGCCCGACGGGACGCTTGAGCCGCTCTTAGCGGAGTCGCTGACGGCGACCGATCCACTGACTTACGAGATCAAGCTGCGCCAGGGAGTGACCTTCCACAACGGCGAGCCCTTCGACGCCCGGTCGGTCGCGGTCTCCGTGGCTCATCTGGCGGATCCGGCGGTGGACTCTCAGGTTAAGAGCTTCTTTGACGAGACGACCATCGCGGGGGTCGAGGAGGTCGATCCCCACACGGTCCGCCTCCACCTGGCCCAACCTGCCCCCTGGCTGCCGGCCCAGATGGCCGCTTGGCTCGTGATGCTGCCACCGGGATACGCTGCCGACTCTGGCAGCAATCTCGCGGCGCAGCCGGTCGGCACTGGGCCGTTCCGGTTCGTGGCCTGGCAGCGGGGACAGCAGGTGGAGATGGAGGCAAACGAAGGCTACGCGCTCCCGAAAGGGCGGCCCATTGCGGCCCGGGCGGTCTACCGCTTCGTGCCCGAAGGGTCCACCCGGGTGGCGGACCTCCTCGCGGGTACGGCGGACCTGGTCCGTGCCGTGCCGGTCGATCAGGTCGCGGCGGTCGAGGAGGGCGGCGCGCAGGTCGCGATCTCTCCCGTCTCGGGTTCGGCTTGGGTCCGGATCGCCACAGACGTGGCGCCCTTCTCCGATCCTCGCGTCCGCCAGGCCCTCAACCACGCCGTGGACGTGGACGCGATCGTGGCAGCACTGCTCGGCGGCAACGGGACACGGCTGGCCAACTTCTTCGTCGAGGGCGGGCTTGGCCACGACCCGGCCCTGCCCACGTACGCGTATGATCCGGACCGCGCCATGGCACTTCTGCGAGAGGCGGGGTACCCCGATGGCTTCGAGACGACCCTGGAGTACGCCAGTGCCGAGCACGTCGCTGTGGTCGAGGCCATCGCTGGCCAACTCGGTGAGGTAGGCGTGCGAGTGACGGTGCAGGCGGTGGAGACGGCCCGGTTCAACGAGACGTGGACGGATGTGGCCGCCGCCCCGCTTCGCTTCGCGACCTGGCGACCACTCTTTGACCCGTACACCCTGCTGAACCTGGTCGTCGCGGCGCCCGATTTCGCCAAGGGGCAGGGCTTCCTCTCCCGCCACACGAACCTCGCCGCGCAGGCGCTTATCGATGCGGCGGCCATCGAGACCGACCCGGCCAAGCGGGCGGAGACCTACCGGCAACTCGGGCAAGTCCTGCGGGACGAGCCGGCGGCGATCTACCTCTACGGCCTGACCGCGCGCTACGGCCTCGGGCCGGATCTCCCAGCCTGGACCCCGCGCCCGGACGAGTACATCATCCCGACTGCCCGCGATCAGTGACGAACTCTGTGAACGATCCCGTTCCGGCTTCGGAATTACAGGATTCGTGATGACCGCCACCAACGCTCCACCTCACGACGCGCATCCTAGGAGGCGACCACGTCTGCCAACTCCCACAGAACTCCGGTTTGTCGGAGAGCGCCGAGTCGGTCACCTAGCGACAGCGAGCGAGTCGGGCGTGCCGGCCGTAGTGCCGGTCTGCTACGCCCTGGTGGAGCACATTGGGGAGCCGGCCATCGTCTCGGCACTGGACGAGAAGCCGAAGAACGTGACCGACGCCGAACTGGGTCGGGTGCGGCACATCCTGGCGCGACCAGAGGTCGCGCTGGTGGTTGACGACTACACGGAAGACTGGCGCAGGCTGGCCTGGGTGCGACTGCGCGGGCGGGCCACGTTGGTGGGCCCGGGCGAGGAGGGGCACGCGGAGGCGGTGTCGGCGCTGCGCGCCAAGTACCCCCAGTACGCCGGGATGGCCATCGAGGCCCGGCCGCTGATCCGAATCACCCACCTTGCCGCCGCGTCCTGGTGTGGGGACGGAGCGACCTCCTTCGAGGCGGAGGGTGAGCCGTTTCGCCCAGGTGATCTGGCGTCCCTGGTGCGCGGTCGTCGATCAGTTCGCGCGTTCACGGATCGGCCCGTCCCGCGCAACCTTGTGGAGCAGGCGATCGCGGCCGCGGGATGGGCGCCATCCCCCCACGGGCGGCAGCCGTGGCGGTTCGCCGTGGTGGAGGCCCCGGCCCGCCGGGCGGCGCTGGCGGAGGCGATGGCCGCCACCTGGTGGGAGCAGTTGACGCTGGACGGGCAGGGCGAGGAGATCGTGCGGATCCGCCTGGAGAAGAGCCGGCAGCGGCTTCACCAAGCACCGATCCTGATCGTGCCCTGCCTTTACCTGGCCGATCTGGACGTCTACCCCGACCCTGACCGCCAGGCGGCTGAAACGACCATGGCGATCCAAAGCCTCGGCGCGGCGATCCAGAACCTGCTTCTGACCCTCTACGCGGCGGGCCTCGACGCCGGCTGGATGTGCGCTCCGCTCTTCTGTCCCGACGTGGTGCGGGAGGCGCTCGGGCTGGCCCCTTCGCTCACTCCTCATGCCCTGCTTCCCGTCGGCTACGCCGCCAAGGATCCGATCCGCCGGGGCCGTCGGCCGTTGGAGGACCTGATCGTCTCCTGGGAGTAGAGTCTGTGGGTGCACGATTTCGTCCTCGACTTCGCCGGCGACTGGCGTCAGCATCTGGAGGATGGCAGTGACGGTGTTCGAAACTGATCGGCTCGTCGTCCGGCAGTTGCGTGCTGATGACCTGGATGACTTCGCGGCGCTGACAAGTGATCCGGAGATCGTGCGCTACATGGACGACCGCCAGCCGCTCTCCCGAGAGCGGACCCGGACCTGGATCGAGGTGTCTGAGGCCAACTACCGGACGCGCGGCTACGGCTGCTTTGCGGTGACGGTGAAGCCGGATGACCGCATGATCGGGTTCTGTGGGTTCGCGTTCCCGCCTGACCGGCCGGGCATCATGGAGGTGATCTACGCCTTTGCTCCTTCCTGCTGGGGGCGAGGCTACGCGACCGAAGCTGTCCGAGGGACCGTGGCGTTCGGGTTCGACCGCTGCGGATTGACCCGCATCGAGGCGACCGTGGACCCGGCCAACGACGCATCGAAGCGGGTGTTGGAAAAGATCGGGATGTCCTATCAGGGGCGGGGCGAGAACGACGATGGCTCGTCTACCGACTACTACGCCATCGAACGGAGCGGCTCCTCCAATGAGCGAGGCAGGAGGATTTAAATGACCTGGTGCTCTGTGCGCTGGATGATGCTCGCCTTCGTGGTCTGCGCGGTCGGTGTGGGACCGACTGCGGCGCAGGTTGCCACCCCAGGGAGTGAGGGGATCGGCGATCCCTATTTCCCCCTGATGGGCAACGGTGGCTACGACGTTCAGCACTACACGATTGAGATGACTGTCGACGTTGCCGGGAATCGCGTCGACGCGACCACAACGGTCGAGGCGCAAGCGACCCAGGATCTTGCCGCGTTCGCGCTCGATTTCACTGGGCCCCCGATCTCCCGGATCGACGTCGACGGCAAGGCGGCCAAGCACGACCGCTCCGGCGGCGAGTTGATCGTGATGCCTGTCACCCCGCTTACGAGGGGGAGCGATTTCACCGTCACAATTGCCTACGCCGGTCGACCAGGCCATGGCGAGGGTCCGTTCGGCGGCGGCTGGACCGCCGAACGCGATGAGATTTTCGTCTTTGGCGAGCCAACCGGGCCCGAAACCTGGTATCCCGCGAACGCTCATCCCGCAGACAAGGCCACCTACACGTTAGAGATCACCGTTTCCAAGCCGTACGAGGTGGCATCCATCGGCACGCTTCAACGCACGACGGACAACGGGGACAGCCGAACTTTCCTCTGGGAAACGCGGGACCCCGCAGCAGGTTACCTGGTGCCCCTCCACATCGGTGAGTTGGACGAGACGACGGCCGCGGGGCCGGGCGGGCTGCCGATCCGCAACTACTTCGTCGACGCCATCCCCGCCGCCAGCCGTGCCTCCTTCGACCGTCTGCCGGACATGATTGCTTACTTCGAATCCGTCTTCGGACCGTATCCGTTCGAGGCCTACGGCGCCACGGTCGTCGACCAGGCACTGGGTGCCGCGCTGGAGACACAGACGCTGTCGACCCATGGCCGTGATGCCACGGCCGAGTCGGTTGTCGCCCACGAGCTCGCGCACCAATGGTTTGGCAACAGCGTCGGTCTTGAGCGCTGGCGGGACATCTGGTTGAACGAGGGATTCGCGACGTACGGGGAGTGGCTCTGGACGGAGCACACCCGTGGTGCAACGGCGCGAGACGAGCAGGCCCGTCGCTGGTACGCCCTGCTGGCCGCCCGAGATCGGCTGCACGACCGGGCGGCGCTGCAAGGGATGAACGCACGGGAGTTGGTGGATCTGGTGTTCGCGGCCTTCCCAGGGTTCATCTCCGAGGAGGACGTGCGT
>JALYMD010000158.1 GCA_030773875.1 Chloroflexota bacterium
AACCGCTTCTACCTCGGCGAGTTGCCCGACGGCGAGGGCGGCCAACTCCCGGGCAAGCACGCGGCGCTGGTCGACCCGGACCTCTTCGACAGCGCCCAGGTCATGCGCGACCGCAACACCTACCGCCCGCGCCGCGTCTCGGCCGTGCGGACGCCGTGGGCGCTCTCCGGCGTCGCGACCTGCGGGGAGTGCGGCGAGCCACTGGTGCTGTTCGGCGCCGGCCCGCGGCGGCGCGTCCAGTGCGCGGGACGCCGGCAGGGCAACGGCTGTGACGCGCCGACCTTCTTCGTCGAGACCGTCGAGGAGCAGATCGGCCGCTTGCTTGATGGGTTCGCGGTCCCGACCGAGGCACGGGGAAAGCTCCTCATCGCCTGGCGCCGGAACCGGTCGCGCCACGTCGATGCCAACGCTGAGCGGCTCCGCCTGCGGGGGAAGCTCGGCCGACTGTCCGAGCTGTACGTCGAGGGGGCGATCACGCGGCCAGCCTACGATGCGCAACGGGAGGCGACCCTAGCACAGCTGGCGAGCCTACCGGCCGACACCGACCCAACCGAGGAGACTGGCCGAATCCTCGCCGACTACCTTGCGGACATCGGCAGCGCCTGGACCGCGGCGACCCCCGAGGAGCGCAACCAGATCTCGCGGCAGCTGTTCACGGACGTGCTCGTCGTCAACAAGACGGCCGTGGCAGTGATGCCACGGCCGGAGTATCGCCCCTTCCTGGAACTCGCCGGAGCGGATGCCGAGGTTCGGGATGCGTTGTCAACCGCGATGTCGTTACGGCGGAAGCGACGGGGGTCGGTCCAGCACAAACCCCACTGCCGCCGGGCGCCGTCCGCATCGCCCACGCCGGCCCGCTGGTCAGGCGTGGGCGCTCTGGTCGCTCGACCTGTCGGCCGCCGCGGCCCCGCCTGCTCACCGACCAGCAGGCGGACCACGCGGCTCGCCGACGCGAAGGCTCCTCGCTGCGTGACCTCGCTGCCGAACTGGGCGTTTCCCACGAGACGGTCCGGACGACGCTGATCAGGCAGGCCGAGCGACCGGACGTGGTGCCACCGGCCGGAGCGCTGGCGGCTCACGGGAAGTGTTGGGACGGGTCGGGATGAGGGGCTGGTTCGACTGCTCGACGCGGCGAGCCGCGGTCATCGGACCGGGAACGCAACGTGACGCGGGGTGGCCGGCTTCGCTCGGTGGCGAGGACAATGCGCGGGTTGTCCGAGGGGGATGGCCATCCGGGCGCCAGCCCCCGGCCACGGCCGCGTAGGGGGACCGGGATCGTGCCGCTGTACCGCAAGAGCCATCAGGGCCAGTTCGTCCCCTTCGAGGAGACGCCGTTCCACGACATGGAGAAGGCCCTTGAGGACTGGATCGAGGCCAACCCCCACCTGCTGTTCGATGGCGAGCCCGTTGCCATCGTCGCCCGCCAGCCGCGGACCGGCTTCGGCAAGTACGCCGACCTCCTTGGGATCGACGAGTCAGGCGCCTGCGTGGTCGTGGAACTCAAGCGGGGGGACGCGCCCCGCGAGGTCATCGCCCAGGCCCTCGAGTACGCGGCCTGGGTCGACGCGCTGACCCGGGACGGCCTCGACGACCTGGCGCGCGAGTACGCGGCCCGGCACGGGCCGGTGGTGAACGGCCTCGCGGGCCTCTACCGGCAGGCGTTCTTGTCACAGACTGAGGACGAGGACGGGGTTACCGATCCGCTGGACCGGGTCACCTTCAACCACCGCCAGCGCATCGTCATCGTCGCCGAGCGCATCTCGCGCGAGGTCGAGCAGACGCTGCGGTACCTGAGGACGAAGCTCGGCGTGGACATCACCGGGCGGGAGTTCCGGGTCCACCAGGCAGGCGACGAGCTAATCCTCGAGACCAGCTCGGTCGTCGGCCGCGAAGCGACCGCCGTGGCCGCCGAGAAGAGCGCGACCGCCGAGGGCATCGAGTCCGACGAGGCAATCCGTCTCCGGGCCGAGACCGACTTCGTCGAGCGCGCCGTCACCGCCATCGAGGACTGGATCGCCGGCCTCGACGACGCCTCCCTCGCCGTGCACCATCGCCGTGGCTCGGAGCACGCCATCCGCCTGCGCGGACGGGAAATCGCCTCCTACTACTACGCCAAGCGCTGGCTCTACTGCGTCCTCATCAGCCCCTCGGATTCCGAGAAGGCGCTGCTCCGCTCACGGTTGAGCAAACCCGAGGAGGTGAAGGAGGTCCCCCAAGGGGTCCGCTTTCACCTCGCATCCGACGCAGACCTCCAGGTGCTGCAGGAGGTCGCGCTGAACCGCGCCGCGGGGACGACCGGGCCGGGGATCAAAGAGAGCGCAGATGCCCAGCCCACCACTGGCGCTAATACGGCTTGTCCGGCAAACTCCTAGGTGCGTGTCCAAGGAGCCGTGCCGGGCTGGCGCGAGCCGCTAGAGCACCAAGCGGATCATCGCCATGGACCCCCGCGGCTCGCTCGTCTCCGTCAGCGCTTCGTAGTCCTGGGCCGGGCACCGGCTCCGCCCCAAACCGGCGAAGGTCCGCCCCACCACCTACCGCCACGGCAGCACAGCGAAGCCGCACCGCCACGCCTGCTTGCCGATGACCTCTAACGACCCTGCCTGTTGAAAAACTTGCAGCCGATGTCGGTGCGCGAGATCGAGGCAGGGGCTGTCGGTCGGATATGCGCTGATTTGACCCCTCTATCGGCGATCGAGG
Organism: Chloroflexota bacterium; assembly: GCA_030773875.1. The sequence continues at coordinate 2,698 of JALYMD010000158.1, forward strand.
CGACCGCTTGGCGGTCGCCTATGGGCTATTCAACGCGCTGCGCTCTCCCCAACGAACTGCGTTCGCCGTTGCCGCGCCCCGTCCGGTCTGCGACCATCGTCGCCTCGGGGGCGGCAGCTTGGCCAAGGGAGAGGGGCAAGATGAAGTTCACGCTGATCGACCGGGGAAAGGCGCCGGCGCCGCCGACGCGGGCCACCACCGGGCGGGTGAAGGAGAGCGACCGGCTCGTCGCCGCGCTGGTGCCCGGTAGGGTGGCCAGGGTAGAGCCGGCCGAGGGCGAATCGCTGCGGGGCCTGAAGGCCTCGATCACCCGTGCTGCGGCCCGTACCGGGCAGAAGGTCCGCGCCTGGGACCACGACGGCGCCCTCTATGTGGAGCTGGCATAACCGAGGCTGGGTTCACCGGTTCGGCGGGCGCCGCGACGCACGGCGCCCGCTCAAAGTCGGGCTGCTCCTGCCGGCCATTGTGCCCTCGATCGTCGGCGAACCGGCCCAATGGGCGTTCGCGCGAGCAGGAGGGGTCACCATCGGTCACATTCGACGTGCTTGGGTGGGTCTTCGCGCGACCTAGCCCGGATTATTCACGAACGGGCGGGGGTGGGCGTGGAGGGTGCGCCACAGTGTCTCGCTCGGATGGCTCGACGCCAAGCGGAGTCGGACCCGATCGCGGTGCTGTTTGACCCAGCCGCCGACCTTGAGCAGCCGGAGCCGCAGCGTGTCCAGGTGCATTCGGACAATGCCGACCGCGGCCAGCCAACGGCGGAGCGTGTCGAGCAGCCAGTAGGCGGCCGCATGCAGCAGCAGGCGGAACTGGTTGGCCCAGAAGGCGCAGCAGCTGAGGCGATCGGCAAAGCAGCCGGC
>JALYMD010000159.1 GCA_030773875.1 Chloroflexota bacterium
CCCGCAGCGAGACCACGTAGAAGTCGTGCGCGTACAGCCACTCCAGGTCGGCCCGGAAGTCGTCGATCGTGCGCGTGTACTCGTCCTCCGCCTCCGGGTCGGTGGTGAAGACGTGCCACTCCAGCACCGGCACTCGCCCAAGCTCGTTCGGCCGGTGCACGGCCAGCATGACCGCACTGAGGAGCGCTGCACTGGAAGGAGCACCGTCCCCGGGAAGGCTCCCCCCTCCGACGCCGACAGGAATGGTGGGGGTGCCCATTGGCGTTGCCGCGGGCGCCGGTGTCGCCGCGGGCGAGACGAGCGGCGTTGCCCCATTGGCGCTGGCCACCGGAGAGGCAACAGCATCGCTCTGGAGCGGGGCCGCCGACCGGACGACCGCCGCGACTAGCACGACGCTCGCCACTACCGACACCGTTAGGAGCGACTTGAATCCTGGGCGCACAGGCTACCCCCCACGCGGCACAATCCCCGCCGGCGAAACCGAAGCGCTCGGTATGTCACACTACAATGCATAGAGTACGTACACTGGACTGAGTGTCAAGCAGGGGATGGGCCACCCGTCATGGGTCGAGGTTCAGGTGGCGTTCCGGGCGCGGCACAGGCTCGGGCTCGGTTGCGAGTGGCCGAGGTCAGGCGCCTTTTGAGAGGGGCTGGTCTGGGCGCGGGGGCCGCCGGCGGGGTTGGTGCTCGCCTGGTCACGTTGGAGGCGTGCCCACCTGGTGCGGGCGAAGCTCAGCCACGACAAGCACCGCAGCTCTAGGACGTGGTATGCACTTGTGACGACGATGCCGAGTCATTCGAGGCTACCGAGGGCTTGAGTGCCGCGGCAATGAGCCAATCCCGCGAGCTCGGCCCCGTCGCCGGAACCTTCTGCCGGGAATTATCGGTGAAGACGCGATCTCTTTTGTGGAACGACGGCGGTTTCAGGGAAACACCTTTCGCAAAGTTCATAACAGGTTCTCGGCAGGACTGAAGCTGCCTGAGGATCGATGAGGGCACCGCGTCCTTTACGGGCTGTCGATGGCACGACCTGTGCCGGATGTCAGAAAGAACGGAACCCGCCATTGGGCACTCATGGGTGGCAATGAGCGGAACCCGGAGGTGCTCGGCGGTTGATTTAGGGAGGTGCAGATGCAGATCCCGGGATTGCGAGGCGTCGCACCGGGTGAGCTTGCAAAGCGCTCGGTCACACGATTCTTTCGCGACGATATGACGACCTACGCGGCGGCGCTCGCGTACCACGTGCTGTTTGCGCTTTTTCCGTTTCTTATCTTCCTCGTCGCCTTGTTGAGTGTCCTTCAGATCCCCGGTTTCTTTGACTGGGTCCTGAACCAGGCCCAGACTGCCATGCCGGAGGATGCCTTTCGGCGGGTGGAGGAGGTGGTGGGGCAGGTCCGAAACCGGGCCCGAGGCGGACTGCTCTCCTTCGGTATCGTGGTCGCCCTCTGGTCGGCCTCCTCGGGCGTCCGCTCCCTCATGAACTCCCTCAATGCCGCATACCACGTCGAGGAGTCCCGGCCGGCGTGGAAGCGCTACCCGCTCTCGATCATCTACACGATTGGCCTGGCTGTGATGGTTACCGCCGCCGCCGCGCTGATGCTGCTCGGACCACGGGTGATGGATTGGCTGGCAGAGCAGGCGGGGCTGGGTGGGCTCTTCGTCACCCTCTGGACCTGGCTCCGCTGGCCCCTGGCAGTGCTGCTTCTGATCCTGGCCGCGGCGGTCATTTATTACGTTGCCCCCAACGTCGATCAGCCATTCCAGATCATCACGCCCGGCTCGGTGATCGCCGTGATTGCCTGGGTCATTGCGTCGCTCGGCTTTTCCTACTACGTGTCCAACATCGGCAACTACAGCGCGACCTATGGGAGTTTGGGAGCCGTCATTATCCTCCTCTTCTACTTCTTCATCTCGTCCGCGATGCTGTTACTAGGCGCTGAGGTGAACGCGGTGATTTACCACGAGACCCAAAGGCAACAAGGTGGTGGGACTGGGTCCCAATAACCGAAAAACAACCAGGACTAAACCCTTGCTCTCGCGTGGCTGGCTCGTCCAGTAGAGCACCTGGCCTCTGAACTGGACCCGCGAGATGTTTCGACTGTGTCGTGCTGGTTGCGAGACTCCCGCAGGCTGAACCAAGGGATCGGAATCCTGCCGCCATCCCCATGATGCGATCGGCAGCGGGGCAATGGCCTCCCAGAAAGAGCATCAACCACCGGGAGTGAGTTAGGTATGCGTGAGATCGATATCGCTGTTGCGTCCATGGCAGGGCTTGCCCTGGTCATGGGCCTCTTCACGCACTGGATTCGGCTGCACTGGATCAACGAACCGCTCCTCGCACTCCTCCTTGGCGTGCTCATCGGCCCCGAGGGTCTGGCGTGGCTCGACCTGGCCAAGTACGGAGAGGAGTCAGCGATC
>JALYMD010000160.1 GCA_030773875.1 Chloroflexota bacterium
TTGCTGCCCCGTCAGGTCCTCCCAGCGCCGCACCACCACGTCGCCGTACTTGGGGTCCAGCTCGAGCAGCCGGGCTTGACGCCCGAGCTGCTCACACGCCACCAGAGTCGAGCCGGAGCCGCCGAAGGGGTCGAGAACCAGGTCGCCGGGCCGGGTGCTGTTGGCGAGCATGGCGGTGATGAGGGCGACGGGTTTGCTGGTGGGGTGGTCGGGCGAGGCTTTGGGACGGGGAATCTCGAAGACGCTCGTCTGGGCATCATCGCCGAACCAGCCCTTCCCTCCTCGTCCCCGGCGTCCGGTCCCCCCCGGCAGGTAGCCGTAGAGGATGGGTTCGTGCCGGTAGTGGTAGTCGGCATGGCCGAGGACCAAGCCGTCTTTGACACAGACCAGGGTCTGCCGCAGTCGCCAGCCCAACTCGGTCACGACCTGACCAAAGACGAGGGAGAGGGGACCGGCCGGGTGGGCGACGTAAAAGGGGGCACCCGGGAGCAAGACCTCGGCAACATGGGCGAAGGCAGAGCGGAGCAGCCCTTCCAGTCCGTCCGGGTTGTCGTTGGCGATGGTGAGCGCGTCGGGGGTGCCGCCCTGGTAGTTGACGCCGTAGGGGGGATCGGTCCAGAGGCAGGTAGCGATCTCCCCGGCCATCAGCCGCTGCACGTCCTGCGCCTTCGTGGCATCGCCACAGAGGAGGCGGTGTTTGCCCAACAGCCAGAGGTCGCCGGGCTGAGAGATGGGATCGGCGGGGAGGGGAGGGACCTCATCAGGGTCGCCGAGCAGATCGGGAGGGGACTCCTCGGCTTGAGCGAGGAGGTCGGCGAGTTCGTCCGGTTCCCAGAGGTCCGACAGATCCAGCTCGTCGGCGAGGGAGGCCAGGACTTCGGTGTCCCACTCGGCCAGTTCGGCGGCGCGGTTGTCGAAGAGGGCGAGGCGGCGCTTCTGCTCGGGCGTGAGGTTGGTCCGGCGGACGGCGACGAGGTCGGTGCCGTCCGCCTCGATGAGCCGGACGCGGGTGAGGCCGGCGTGCATTGCCGCCTGGACGGTGGCGTTGCCGGCGAGGATGACGCCGGCCTCGTCGACGACGATGCTGCGACCGGTGCCGACCTCGCGCAGCGCCGCTTCGATCTGGGCCAGGTTGCGGTCGCTGTGCTTGCGGGCGTTGCGGGGGTCAGGGGTGAGGGAGGACAAAGCTGCGACCTCCAGATCCTGCTCTGGCACCTGAGGCTCGTGCTCGTCGGAGTCCTGCCCCATCATTCCTGCCTCCACCTGCTTGAAATTAGGCTGAAAACGAGACGGGCCACCGGGCGAGCGTGCTTGCTCGCGTCCGGCGGCCCGTGCGTCCACCACTAAGTTGTTGGACCAATAATAGCATGCCCTAGGTGTGGCGCCTTGCCCAATGACGTCGCCGAACGCAACAAATTCGGGTGCTCACCACGGTTCGCCACCACTCGCTCCCCCTTGCTCTGGACTGGAAGCGCCCTTGGCTATGATTGGATTAGGCCCCATTGATGTATGTGCCGCCTCTGGGGAGGCGTTGGAGGGGCGCTGAACATCCAATAGAGCGACGCGCGGTGCCAGCCAACGATCTCAAGGGCATGGCATTCCTCAGGGGGCTTGGCTCGGCGACGACCGCGGCTATCGCGAGGGCGGAAGGCTAGGGGCTCTTCGCGCTGTCGTTCTGTTATGGTCAGCGTCAACTCGTCGAACTGGGCGTAGTACGCCGGGTTGCCGCCCAGCTGAGCGTTAGCCAGCACGAGGTCGTCTCGTTCAGCCCGAGAGGGTTCGGCGACTCGGCGCGATCTCGCAGTGCCGAAGAGGCAAGATCTCGACACGATGGTGGAGGAAGTCCCGGTCACCTAGGTTCCCCCGCGCAACACGATCTTTTTGTCGTTCGCGCTCGTCTTTCCTGGGCCTAGCGGGCCAGTTGCATCATCATCGGCGTCAACGAGCTCGACTACAGCGGCTACCGCGACTGCCGCCCGGAGCAAGTCTGGCCTTCATGGCGATGGCCGAGCTGGCGACGAGGGCCGCGGTCGAGGGCCGGCAGCGGGTCCGGATCCACACGCCGCATATCATCACCCGGGCCCTAGCGCTCGGCGTCAATAACCGCCTGACGATCTCCTGCTACAACCCGTCGCCGGCCGGGGAGGCGTGCGGGACCTGCAACGCCTGCCTGCTGCGGTTGAAGGGGTTAGCCGAGAACGGCTTGGCCGACCCCGCGGCGTAACGAGTTGATGATTGACGGTGAGTCCAGGGTCGTGCGGGAGTGGGGCCAATCTTCTCAATGTGAATGGGGTCGAAGTGCTGTAACGTTTGGAGATCTGTAGATCAAGAATCAGGTAGATTCCACACCTTGGTGGGAAGACCAAGTAAGTCCGGTCGGGAGCGCGGGATGAGCCGCAGCGATACAGGCGTCATCCAGTACAAGGTAGCGCATTGCGGAGCGGCGGCTGCGCTCGAGGTGGCGATCGAGTCGGCGTACGCCGATCTACGCTGGCGTTCCCAGCTCTACGTCTGGAAGGCAGGCCTTGCCCGAACGCGTGACCAGGTCACGTTGCTCGGGGACGACATCCTCCACGAGTCACTTGAGCGGGTTCTGAACAAGCCCGGTGCCTACGACCCCACCCGCCCCGTCCATGCGTGGGTAATGGGGTTCGTTGCGAACGTGATCCTCGAGCGCCAGCGGGCGAAGCGCAACGACGCTGCCCATGTGGTCGACGAGCCCGAAGTTCCTGGCGGTGATGGCGACCTGTTGCTGTCCCGCCTTGAGACAGTGCAAGACGTGGCAACCCAACGTCATCACCAGCTGCAGGAGATCCTCGGGCTCGTCGGACCGGCGGACCGGCAGGTGCTGGAACTGCGCTACCTCCACGGGCTGCCGTTCCGTGAGCTAGGCACCGCCTTGGGCATCACCGAGAACGCCGCGCGCGTCCGCCATCATCGAGCGCTCGACCGGTTGAAGGACGCCTGCTTTGCCGCCGAGCGGGCGGGTTCGGAGGATCGTTGATGGCCGACCGATTCGCTCGGCTGGACACCGAGCGGCGCCGAGAGCTGACGGAGATCCGATACGTCGCAGCGCTTGAGCGCGGCGACTTCAAGGTCGTCGCCGCGGTCCTGGAGCAAGCACTGGCAGACCCGGAGCTCGACCGTCGGCTCGCGGGCATCGACTTGGCGTTGCATGCCGAGGCCGGACTGCAGCCGCCCGAAGAGCAGGCTCGCGCGGTTCGTGAGCTCCTCATGCGCCACCTCCCGAGCGGGATGCCCCAACCGGAGGAACCGGAAGCATTGACAGTCGGTATGGTTGCCCTCCGTCTGGCCGAGGAAGCCAGGGGGAGGCTGGCGCCGGCGGACCGACTGGCCAATCTGCATCTCATCGAGCGCGCCGACCCCATCACCAGCCCCGTGACCGCAGAGGTGGTCGCCCGCGTCGCCGTCGAAACGGACATCGCGGCCAGTGAGCAATATTGGGAGCAGTTCCGGCGGGCCGCGGCGAAGATGGCGATCGCGCTGCAGCACGGCGAATTTGAACTGGCGGCGGCTCGGAGTCACTCGCAGGGACGACGCGCGCCGGCCGACCGTGGACGCCGTGGAAAGCGAGGCCGTCGGTGAACGACGAGCAACTGGCAGACGTTGATCCGACCGACGGTGCGGTTCTCGAAGATCCGATTGAGGCAGCCACGGTCGCGGCCTACCGGAAGGCCGGCCTCATTCCCGGCGGGCTTGGTCCAGTGGCGCCCCTGAGGCGGCTAGTCGCTGCCTACGGACTAGTCGTCGAGGAAATCAGCAAACTCTCTCGGGCGAGTGCCGACCACTACTTCCGAAAGCACGGTGGTCCCTCCATCGAACGCGGTGAGCAGGAGGACGAGCGATTGTCGGGGTTCATGTACGCGAACGCGGGAGGCGGGTGGATCCTTACCGAACTGGATCACCCTCTGACCCGCCGGCGGTTCACGATCGCGCACGAGATCGGGCACTACCATCTTCATTTCCTCCCTGCGCTAGAGGCGGCGCCCAACCGCACGGGGCTGACGCTGCGAGAGGAGTTGGCTAGCGGTCCGGAGGTAGGTCCGGAACCGGCACGGAGTGAAGGGAACCTCACCCTAGACAGCATCCCGGCGCCGCGCGCAGCGAACTCGATCACACCAGCCCAGATGGAGGAGGATGCCGATCGCTTCGCGGCGGCTTTGCTGCTGCCACCGTCGGTGGTTCGTGACCTTACGGCGAAGCATGCCCCGCGCTGCGGCGGCCGCCGCGCCATCCTGACGCGACTACTGGCGGGTGAGTGCCTCGTCAGCACGGCGGCAGTAGGGCGCCGGCTCGGTGATCTGGGCCTCGGCCGGACCGAGCCGGCTGCGGGGGCAGCGCAATGAGCCTCGATTTCCTCCACCGTCATGGCGCGGTCCGGATGGCGAACTACGAGCCGCAGCTGCCGCTGCTCGATTCACCCGAGGACGACGAGGTCCCGGCCGGCGTCGTCCTGGACTACGAGGTCGACTCGGATGCCTGGGAGGCGATCTCGCTGAGCACCAGAGTGGGCTGGCGAGCGGCAGACTGGACGGAGAGACCGGTTCGCTTCGTCGACGGCAGCGACCGAGGGCGGACCATCGCTTGGCTACGGGCACCGGGCGGATACCCGGTCCCGGTCCGTCTTGGCGAGATCGGGGCCGTAGCTGTCCGGACCGACGACGGCCGCTGCCGGCGTGAGTGCGCAGAGGTGGAGCGCGTCGTGGCGATGGTCATCGATCCCTTCCCGTGGGATGAGGTCGAGGCGTTCGCGACGGCGCTGCCGGCGCACGGCCTGCGCCTGTTACCGGCCGCGGCGCCGGGGGGCAGGCCCAGCCACGACTTTGAGGAGATGCGAAAGGCTGGGCAGAACCGGACGATGACCGAGATGGGGGCGCTCGAGGAGGCAGTCCTGGCCAGAACTGAGGCCGTGCCAACGATCGTCGACGGCCGCCTCGAGCCGCGTGCCGGCGGCCTCTCGCCTGGCGTGCCCGTCGCCGGGGTGATCAAGACGCACCGGCTGAACTACCTCCATCCCGCAGGCTTGCGGACGCTCTACGACCTGGAACCAGGGGAGTGCACGCCCATCTTCGCCTTGCCGCAGGAGAAGTTTCCTGTTGCTTCGTGGTTCGTTCGCCTGGCCGGCGCAAACCGGGCGATGCCAACCTGGGGCACGGTCCGGGTCGAGGTGCCTTTGGCCTGGCTCGACGGGTTTCCGGACTCGGTGGCCCGGTACCACTACGTGACCTGCCTCTCCCGCCTGCTCTGCGACTACCGCTCACGCAGCAGCACCTACGCCCGCGCCGCTGTCTCGCTAGAGCCAATCGTCCGCGCCGAGGACCTGCTCAAAGCCCTCTTCACCGCGCCGAATCGCCTAGCGGCTGGGTTCTACCACCTCGCAAAGTTCTAGCATCTTGGTCACTGTCGCGTGCTCAACAAGACACGAGAGGAGCCCTGATATGGACGCCCCGCTGGATGATGAGGAACGTTGGGACGCCGAGCCGGACCAGGCGCCGGACCCGCTTCGCGCCGGCCGGGGCGAAGATCCGCTCGACCGCGTCAATCCGATGGTGTTGCTCGAAAATGGCGCCCGCCACCGCGGCGAGTCACCGGATGGCGACGTGCTGCCAGGGACGATCGGACGGGTGGCGTCACCGCTGGGTCACGAGGCGACGACGGGACGCTTCTCGTTCTGGGTAGCGCCGGGGATCCTCGTCGAGAAGGGGCAACTCGTAGTCACGGAGAGCCTGATCGGCGGCGACCAGATCCACTTCTACGGCGTCGTCGAGGAGGTCTTCCGCCGGAGCCGGGCGCGGGGTATGGACGAGGAGGTCGACCGCTACGACGGCAACCTCGCCTTCGTCCCGCCCTTCGCTCAAGAGGGGATGACCTACGCGACGGCGATGATTGTCCACGCCGATCCGCCGCGCCTGACCCCGCCGTTGGAGACGAACCTGGTCGCCTTTGGGGCCGAGCACGATGCGATCGTCGCCTACGGCTATGACGAGATGACCGACGATGAAGGTGTGGACTGGGGATTATCGGTCGGCCTACTCCGCAACGGCCGCGCCGCGACAATCGGCGTCGCCAAGGTGGACCTGCGGCTGCTGACCGGGGCGCTGGCCGGGCACTTGAACGTGACCGGGCAGGCCGGGCGTGGCACCAAGTCCAGCTTCCTGACTGTCGTCGTCCGCTCGCTGATCGACGCGGCCCGTGCCTGGGACAACGGGGACCCGCGACGGGAGCCGTTCAGCGTGCGATCGATCGTTTTCAACGTCAAGGGCAACGACCTGATGTACCTGGACGCGCCCAACCGCCACCTGACGGCGGACCACCGCGCGGTCTGGGAGCGGATGGGCGTCGTTCCGCGACCGTTCGCGACGGCCAGGTTCGTCGCCCCGTGCGAGGGCACGAACCGCGGTCAGCCGCGCATCCAGCGACCGGTTCCGCCGGAACGCCAGACAGAGACCTACTACTGGACACTGAGCGACGTCGTTCGGTTCGGGCTCTGGTCCTACCTGTTTTCCGACGAAACGCAGCAGAGCGAGACGATGATGGCGTTGGCCGACCACATCCTCGGGCTGATCGCCGAGGACCGCCTGCCCGATCAGCACCATCCCGCCGGCCTCGCACTCCGTCCGCTACAGCCCAACGATCCGCACTCGCCACCGCAATCGTTCGACGAACTGAACACGTACCTGCGGGCCGCTCTGATCGACACCAACCACCCGGTCCGCTCCGGCGGGATCTACACCTTCGGCACCTGCCGGGCCCTGTTGAGCCGCCTGGGGATCGTGCGCGGGCGCGAGGGCCGACCGATCTTCGACGGGGGCAGAGGGCCCGGCAAGCCGTTGCAGGTCCTGGCCGACGGCACGCCCGACCCGCTCGTCGTCGACATCGCGGCGTTGCCGACCGAGTTGCGGCGCTTCGTCGTCGCCGCCGTCCTGGACCAGGTCAAGACCCACCAGACCGGGTCGGGGCGGACGTGCGGCCAGGTCTACGTGCTCGTCCTCGACGAATTGGGCATCTACGCCCCGCGAGGCGCTCGGGACCCGATCACCCGACTCTTCGAGCACGTCGCAGCCCAGCTCCGCAGCCAGGGCGTGATCTTGCTGGGCGCCCAGCAACAGGCGAGCAAGGTCTCCGAGACGATCTTCGGCAACAGCGAGGTCAAGGGACTTGGCGCCACCAGCCCGGTCGAGTTGGATGCCTCGACCTGGCGCAACCTGCTGACGCCGGCCCAGAAGGCGCGAGCGCTGGCGCTGGGGCCGGAAGAAAAGCTCCTTCTCGGCGCACGCGGCTGGACCAACGTCCTGGTGCCCTTCCCAGCGTGGGCGATGAAGCAGGCCGAGGTCGATTTCGGTGCCCTCGCGGCGGCGACCGTTGCGGGCGGCCCCGCCGACGAGGCGGTCGCGGCCAACGGGACCGGCCCCGCCTTCCCGATCGTGCCGCCGGAAGATTGATCCGGATTCCGTTTGGACGGCGCGCGTTGGCGGTCGGGTGGCCCGGAGGCGAAGCTAACCCGGGGCGTGAAATCCTGGGCTCAACACGACGAAGTCCCTCCGAGACTGAGCACGGCGCGATCGAGCGATCCAGGCCGATGTCGATTGACGGAGTCGGCCAGCATCGGTCGGCGATCGTTTCGAACTCCACCCCGCTCCGACAGAACGGACGGGCAAGGGGATGGGATCGTCTTAGAGGGTGTCTGGAAAGGGGTAGACTGGGAATGATAAGACCCAGTCTACCGTAGAGGAGCGCCCGTTCATGCCCCGCCGCCGCTACCCGTCCGACCTCACCGACTCGGAGTGGAGCATCCTTGAACC
>JALYMD010000161.1 GCA_030773875.1 Chloroflexota bacterium
TCATCGACGAGTACCTGATCATGGGCGCGTTCAACCGCGAGCGGCCGACGTACACCTGGACCGTCTACATGTGGGATCTGGCATTCCAAATCGGCGACCGCAACCAGGGCTATGCGGCGGCGGTCGGATGGATCGGGGCGCTGGCGATGCTGGTCGTCGTGGCTGGGCTTTTCTATGTGTTCCGGTCGCGGGACTAGCAGGCAGGGAACGGGCGATGGCGATACGGGAAGCGGCGGCGCCGATTGGGTCTGACCGTGATCGGGTCCAGGCGCAGATTGACGCTTGGCGGCCACGGCGTCATCCGCGTCCGGGAACGGTCCTGCGTCACGCGGTCCTGATCATCTTTGCCTTCGTGATCCTCTTCCCGATTGTCTGGGTCCTGCTGCTCTCGGTGAAGTCTCTGCCCGACGCGTACCAGAACGAGATCTGGCCGAAGCGGTTTGACTTCACGCACTATGGCTACTCTCTGCAGCAGATCCCGACCCTGCCAAGGAATTTCTGGAACAGCGTCCTGGTGACCACGAGCACGGTAGTGATTACCACGGTCTGCGCGACGCTGGCCGGATATGCCCTGGTCCACCTGCGCACACCGGGGCGAGCGCTCGTCCTGGCGTTGCTGGTGGCCTCGATGTTTTTCCCGACCCGCGTTACGGCCATCATCGCTATCTGGGAGATCCAACGGAGCCTAGGGTTGATCAACCGAACCTGGGGGCTCATCTTCCCCTACGTCACTCTCGGCCTGGCTGTCTCAGTCTTCATCATGCGGGGCATGTTCGAGACCGTTCCGAAGGAGATCGCGGACGCCGCCCGGATCGACGGAGCCGGGCCGGTCCGTATGCTGCTTGGCGTGATGCTTCCGATGGTGACAAACGGGATCGTCGTTGTCATCATCGTCAACTTCGTCACGGCCTGGGGGGAGTACTTGCTGGCCAACACGCTGATGAACGACCAGTCGGCGCGGACGCTGCCGGTCGTGCTTGCCTCGGCTTCCGGAGGCATGGGTGCCTGGGTCTGGCCACGCCTCGCCGCCGTCTACGTGATGGCGATCACCCCGGGACTCGTCGCCTTCGCGTTCGCCCAGCGCTGGTACATGAAGGGCCTCCAGGAGGGAGCGCTGAAGGCGTAACCGCCGGACGCCAGAACGAGGGCCAGGTAATTGGTGCCTACCGACGTGCCGTGGGTGTTGAAGGTTCTCGGTCCCACCGGCCGGCAGGCTGTCTCAGCGACAGATGATGCACGGCCGGGTCGGTTGCGTCCAACGGTCGATGGCCGCGCCGTTGCAGACGATGGTGAACGGGTCGAGAACGGGCCGGCCAGAGCACGGGGACCAATCTAGTCAAACCGGTGCCGCCGACACCCGACGGATGGGCGGCGCAGTTGGAGTGGAGGTGGGCTAGGTGAAGCGGAGCCGCTTGTGGGCGCGGACGATGGCGTCGGCCGTGGCCACCGCCGCTGCCCGCTCGGCCGCGGGAGCAACCCACCCACCCGTCTCCGCCTCGTCGAAGATTGGGGTCGCGGGAAGGCTCAGGCCGATGCCGGCCCCGACCCGCTGCAGGGCGGCGGCCTGGGCTGGGGTGAAGGCCAGGGGAACGCGGTCCGTCGCGGCCGCGGGCGGCGCCGAGGCCAGCATGGAGCGGACGATGTTGGCCAGGATCGGGGAGTCTGCCGCGTTAAGGGCGGCGGTGAGGCGGACCCAATCGTCGGCGGGGCAGACAAGACGCAGGAGCATGGGAAAGGCCTTTCTGATACGAACAGCGGTGGGACTGGATACCCTCGGCATGCTTCTAGGGTATGCAGCATCGGCGGAGAAAATGCGGAGCGGGCGTCACAGTTTCGTCAGAACGCGAGGAGAAGGATCCGCATCAAGCTCCAGTCTTAGAGCAGCGGCGGCGGAGATCTGGCGACCGCCGAGGCACCCGAGGAGCGCCGGTCCTTCTACCCCTCCGTCGGGTCTCCCTCCGAAGGCACATTGGGGTCAACAGCGGGTCGCTCAGGGGCAATCCGATCAAGGGCGGCATCGATGGCCGCCACGACTGTGGTCAACTTGGTGCTTGAGAACGAGCGATCTTGGCAGCCAGTGTCGATGGCGGCCCCATCCTCATCCGGAGGGGGAAGGAGGAACCAGGTGCCGGCGTGGGCTTGCACGGCGGGACTGAGCCGGCTGCAGACCACCAGCGCCGGGTGCACGGCCGCGACCAGCAGGTCGAGTTCTGCGGGCTCGACCGGGTGGACCAGAACGTCGGGGCGCAACTCGCGGAGGGCACGAGCCAACGCCACACGGTACGCGTGCGGCTCGTTGGCGACCAAGACGCGAGGGCGATCCACGGCTGCTCACTTCAGAGGGGCTGGTGATTGGAGGATGGGTCGAGCGTAGGTCATCGAGGCGGCCCGGACATCCCGCAAAGAGGGGACTTGGGCCTAGCTCAATTGAGCTAGAGGGACAGCTCCTTCTCGTCATCTCAAAATGGATGTGGCGCGGTTCGCGCGGCCACGATGGCGACGACCGCGCGCGACACCGAGGCCGTGACATCCACCCCACACGGCGTCAGCTTGCCAATGCGTTCATACCGGAGGAAGCCCTATGCGCCTATCCGACACCGTCGCCCTGGTCACCGGTGCGGGGTCCGGGATCGGCCGGGCCACGGCCGAACTGTTCGCCCGGGAAGGGGCGCGGGTGGTGATCGCCGACCGCAACCTGCCGGCTGCGAAAGAGACAGCCGGGCGGATCTCCGCGGCAGGAGGTGACGCCCTTGCAGCGGAGGTGGACGTGGCCCGGGCAGAGGCGGTGGCGTCGATGGCCGAGCGGGCAATAGCGGCGTTCGGGCGGGTGGACGT
>JALYMD010000162.1 GCA_030773875.1 Chloroflexota bacterium
GCCACGGGAGGCGGGCCATCGCGGCAAGACCAAGACATGGGCTGGATGCTGGGGTCGCTCCCGGTCGTGGCCTTTGCGGTCTTCGTCGTCTGTTACCCCTACCTGTGGCCCGCGCCGGTCGAGCGCACGAAAGCCCTCTTCGCATTCCGGGCGCAGGAGATGGAGAGCCAGGGGGAGATCTGGGAGAACCTGCAGGTAAGCGGACCGGCTGATGCGCTGGCGCGGGTGAACGCGACGCTCGGGGAGAAGATGACCACGAGCGGCCGGCTGGCGGAGCTGGCCGATGAGCGGTTCGGGTTCACCTGGGACGCGGCCTGGCTGGACCTGGCGCTGGGGACGGCGGGGCTCGGGCTGCTGGCGCTGCTCGCGGTGATGTACGGGCTCCGCAGCCGCTACGCGCTGGGCGGCATCGTGCTTGGCGGTCAAGCAGCCATCATCCTCCTCGGCATGCGGGCGGACTTTGCTCGCTACCATCTGCCAATCCTGGTCACCCTGGCCCTGGGAGCAGGGCTCCTGATCGGATACGGTTGGTTAGCCCTGCGCCTGCTTGCCAGCCGTGCTCGCGCGCTCCTCCGTTTCAGGGCGCGGGGTGCGACACTATCGGCGGCGCCGCTTTCGCCCGAGCCAGCCCACGCCGGGCGAGCATCGGTCCGACCCGATCCTCCCGATGCTCGCCCGGCCCCTACCGTCATGGCCTCGGCAACCGAGCCGATTGCGCCGTCTCCGGCGGCTCCCAGCCACCACCCGAGCCCGTCGCCGCGAACGAACCCTGTCGCGAGTGTTCGATCACGCGTGAGCCGGATACTCCCGGGACCACTGGCGGGGCGTCGCTAATCGCCCTCCTGGCGCCCCAGTCCCGCACCACCCGAGCATTCATTGACGCTGAGGATGGGTGATTGAATGGCTCTGGTACACTCCTTTCGAACGCGCTGACCATGATGCCGGTGATCGTGAGCGCCCTCAGCGGTGCCGCCGGTGCATCCGGGCTCGGCGGCTGGCTTCCGTCCGCCCACCAGCGATCGGCTCGTCCCGGCCGCGCGGCCTATCCAGTACAGGGTTGTCCACCATGGCCGAAATCGTCGGGAACGCGTCCGTCGTAGGGGTCCATCCCCGGCGCGGCGTTCGCCCCCGCGTGCGGCGTCGGGGGAACCCCGCCCTGCCGGATGTCTCGCCACAGGGCGGAGTGGCACGGTCTCGGGCTCGGTGGCAGGACACCGCCATCGCCCTTGTGCTCTTCGCGCTTGCCTTCTGGCAGAACCTCTCCGACTTGCGACTGACGCCCTTCCACCCCGACGAGACGCGTTGGCTCAACCGCGCCCACTACGTCCGCGATCTGTTCGATCCCTTTGGACCCACCTGGGACGACGGGTATCTCACCCGTGGACAGCCACCGTTGGGCTCCTACCTCATGGGTGTCGGGCTGCTGGCACAGGGCCGAGACCTCACGACCAACGGCGTCTGGGACTTCAAGCTGAGCCGCAAGAGGAATACGGCGCTCGGTAACATGGCCGACCGAGCGGACCTGGACGCGGGCCGGCGAACTAATGCGTTCGTCGGCGCGTTGAGCGTGGTCGTCGTCTACTTCCTCGTCAAGCGGCTCTCCAACCGGGTCGGGGGCGTGGCAGCGGCGCTCTTCCTGGCCGCCCATCCGCTGATGATCTACCTCTCCAGCCAGGCCGTCTCGGACGCGCTGCTCTTCTTGCTTGTGGCACTGGCTGCGCTGGCAGCGTGCCGGCTGGCAGACCGGCCTGGCTGGTCCCGGATGGCCGTGTTGGGGATCCTGCTCGGATTGGGCGGGGCCACCAAGCTGACGCCGCTGCTGCTGGCCCTCCCACTCGGCGGTCTCGGCGGGCTTCTCGTGGCCCGCACCTACGCTCGCCGGCGCGGGTTGCTGCCCAGCCTGCTCGGCCCACCAGCGGAGAGCGGCCGAAGCCTGGACGAGCGGCTCGGCCGAATGCTGCTGGCCCTCCCCGTCGTCGCGCTGGCCACCTTCATTGTCGTCTACCCCTACCTCTGGCCGGACCCCATCGGGCGAACGGTGAACTTGTTCGCGTTCCGCACCGAGGAGATGCAGCGCCAGGGAAACAACTGGCCAAACGTGGCGGTAGAAAGCCGGGCCGAGGCGATGCGGCGAGTTGGGGTGACTCTGGGCGCCCGCTTCACCACTACGGGGCGTCTCGGAGCCAAGCTGGCGCATGGGTTGGGCCGCGAGTGGCAACCACGAGGCATCGACCTGCCCTTCGCCGTAGTAGGCGCGGAGGTGCTGTTGGCGCTTACGGTGTGGCGCGGCTTGGCCAGTCGCTACGCGCTCGCCGCGATCGTGCTTGGCGGGCAAGCGGGGGCGGTCGTGCTGGGGATGCGCTCCGACTGGGCGCGATACCACTTGCCCGTTCTGCTGGTGGTGGCAACCTGCATTGGGCTTCTGGCCGGTCAACTCTGGTCGCTGGCCAGCCGTCCCGTCGTCCTTGGATTTCTGCGCCAAGCGGTCTATCGCGGCCTGGACCGCCTGGTCCCGGGTGAGACTGCATCGCTGGACCGGCGTCCGTCCCAGGGTACGCCGGGAGCCGGGTGGGAGCCGCTCGGGTCGTCGGGCTTGGTTGCCGCGCGACCGTCTCAGGGTTCAGGGCGGGCAGGGTCGGCAGCCAGCCGCCGTACGCCCTCGCCCCGCAGTTGGCGCCTGCTGTCGCGCTAACCCTTCCCTGAGGCGGCGCGACGTTCGCCGGACACGCATCGCCTCACATCCGGACCGCACGGCGCCTCTAGTGGTCTGTCAACGGTTGTTCGCCTGGTAGAGGCAAGGCATGCCTCGCCCGCGTGGCCGGTAACCGGCGACGCGAGCGTCGCTCCTGCCAAGGGGGGTTGTGGCGAATGAGGCGTGGCGAACCACGAGTGTCGAGCCGCACAAACGGCCGTTTTTGCGATGGTGGTAGGGCGACCGCTTCAATACGAACGCGTCGTCTCCTTCGATCATGACACCAACGCCATCCTCCTCCCTGAATGCGTTGCTGGACGAGTTGCGGTCTGGCATCCAGAGCGTCCTCGGGGATCGGCTCATCGGTCTCTATCTGTTCGGGTCGCTCGTGTTTGGTGGCTTCGACGAGGATGTCAGCGATATCG
Organism: Chloroflexota bacterium; assembly: GCA_030773875.1. The sequence goes on from JALYMD010000162.1 coordinate 3,118, forward strand.
ATCTGCTGGCCGCAGTGGCACGCGATGTCGACGAGGCGGAACTCGATGCACTGCGCAAATTCCACGACGGCTTTGCACGCGACCATGCGCGGTGGCACGACCGGATCGAGGTAGCCTACCTGTCGATCGCCGCGCTCCAGACTTTCAAGGAGCGAACGAGCCGGATCGCCGTCATCAGCCCGGGGGAGCCGCTTCACTTCAGGGACGCCGGGCGCGATTGGCTCATGAACTGGTATCTGGTGCGCGAAAGTGACACGGCGCTCTTCGGGCCACCGCCCCACGAAGTCATCGCACCGGTATCGAGGGCAGAGTTCATCGACGCCGTGCGGGGATATGCACGAGCCTTCGAGCAGCGGATGGATCATCTGCACGGGCGCAAGACGCAATCGTACGCCATCCTGACGATGTGCCGCGCGCTGTATGCGCACCACACCGGCGAGCATGCGTCCAAGGAAGCCGCCGCATCGTGGGCGCAACAGGTGCTGCCCGAATGGGCGGCGCTCATCCGGGACGCCCTGGTCTGGCGGCGGTCACCGAGTGCGGCTGAAGGGGAACAACCTCCAACTGTCGCGCAGACGACGCGCTTCGTGATGTTCGTCGTCGATCTCTGTTCCTGCCCTCCAAGCGTGCTCAGGCGGCGCGAGTTGTAACGCGAAAGAGTGGACATCATCACCTGGCATCCCCGGGCATCCACGGGGTCGTCTGTTCGTCACCGCCGCGCCCTTGCCGACATCTGCGTCTATCGGCAGGTCGGTGGTCGATCCTGGCCGATGTCCACTACGGCCCAATTCTGGGTGGCGTCTGGGAGACCGGACGGTGCGCCCGAGGGAATGAGCTCGGTGTCAGGCGGTCAGGCCTCGGCCTGCTCCGCCAGCGGCTTGAATGCCTGTGGCTGGCGTCTCTCGCTCAGGTACGCCTTGATCTGCGCGGCACACGCTGCGGCGCTCACGTTGGAGGTCTCCACCTCGAGATCATAGACGGCGTGACGGTGCACCAGGTCGTAGTTGCAGGCCGCCAGGCCAGCCGGTCGGTCGCCCCGTGCCTGCTCGCGCGCCTCGACCACCTCCCGGCGGCAGCGGACCCCGATGAAGTAGGCGCGGGACCCGGCCAGCGCGTGGGCGCACGCGGGCACCATCCACGGCTCGTACATCACGTCGTCGACGGCGACGTTGGTGCCGGTCGCGGCCAGAGCGGCCACCGTCGTGTAGAGGCCCCGCATCAGCCGCTCCCCGGCGGGTCCCGTCGCCGTCTTCACGAGGCGGCCGTCGGCGTCGACGACCCAGGGGAGGCCTTCGGCAGCCTGCGGCCGGGTTCCGATGAAGCGGGCCGGGAAGTTATAGAACCACTGGTCGATGCCGACGTTGAACCAGGGCTCCTCCATCGTCTCCTGCAGCGCCGCGACGATCGCGTGCTTGCCGCTGCTCGATGGTCCGTTGAGATAGAGCACGGTGCCGGTCTCCATGTCTTCCCCCTCCGTTCGCTGATCGTTCCTAGCGTGGCGGCATCACCCTGTCAATGCGCAGGGCGATCAAGCATGACCGATACGTGTCTCGCTGATCGCGGACAATGGCCCTGTCAGCGTAAAGGTGAGCGGGCGATCATCTGGGTCGCGTTGCGCTCCATACGTAGACAGGATCTGCCGGATCCCCTGCTGATACGGACTCCGGATGTAGACTAAGGGAATGCCAAGACGTCTTGTGGTGCCCCCGCACCTTCCCCTCGCCGACCTGGAGGCTCGCTACCGTAGGGCTCGCGATCCAGTGACGCGCTCCCACTGG
>JALYMD010000163.1 GCA_030773875.1 Chloroflexota bacterium
GGTCGCCCGGTCGCGGCCCGCTGCGGCGGCAGGTGCGGTTCCAGCGCCGCCCACTGCTCGTCGGTCAGTTCTCGGTCTCGGCTCATCTCCCAACGTTACCACGCCTTTGAAGACACACCCTAGTCAGACACGCCGCTGACGCGGGGCAAGGGCGGCGAGCGCGACCTACGGCGCCGCCTCGTTCGCGACCAGCGGCACCTCGTCTCGGCCTCCCACGACCATCCAGACCACGAGAGGGATTCCCGTGACACTGCCGGCAAGGGCATACATCGTCAGCCACCCCGCCCGCTCGGCGATCCAGCCGGCGAGCGGGAACGCCCAGGCTCTCCGTACGCGGCCGGTAGACCGGCATCGAACGCTACCAGGAAGTCGTCACCGCCAGGAATGTCGGCGCTGATGAGGTAGCGCAACGGGCTGTTCCTTCGGTAGACCAGGACCGACAAGCCTAGCTGCTCCATCTTCTGCCGGCGCTCCTCGGGTCCCATGCTGTCGATTCGTGCCGCTTCGCGCCGGCACCAGGCTTCGACCGACGAGAGTCGGCCTTCCGCGTCCCGCCAAACCGTCTGCCGCTCGATGGTGCCGGCGCGTCGTTCCTCCAGGGTTCGGCGCTGGCCGGCGAGTGCGTCCAGCCGGCCTTTCGCGTCGGCTCGGTCGGCTTCGTCCTCGATATCCTCCAGCGACCTCAATAGGTTATGTCGCTTCCGGTTGACGGCCGCTAGCTCCTTCTCGATGGCGGCTAACTCGCCCTCGGTCGGGTCGTCGGTGCGGAGTCGTTCGACCTCAGCCCGAATGACTTCCGGCCGGTGCAGAATCTCCGACACAGCCGACCAGGCAGCCGCGTCCAGCGTGTCAGCCTTGATCGAACTGGTTGGCTTGCACTTCGCGACCGTTTCGCTGGCCGCATTACAGAGGTAGAGGTAGCTGCCATCCCGCAGCCGGTCGATTCGCATGGCGCGGCCGCACATACCGCAGCGGGCGATGCCGCCACGGAGGATCGCCTTGTGCGGCTCCTTTGTCATGCCGACGTTGACCGCCTTGTGCTGCTTCCGCGCTAGCTGAACCGACTCCCACTCGGCCGGCGTAACCAGCGCCGGGATCGTCCCCTCCGGGAGTGCGATGGCGTCGGTGGTGTCCCAGCGCCGGCCTCTGCCGGTCGCGTCCACACCCCACACCCAGCCGACCGCTTCGCCTTTGTAGCCAGGGTGCGAGAGGACGTCGGTAACTGTGGAAATCGACCACCGCGCTCCTCCCCTCGGCGTCGGGATCCCCTCGGCCGACAGGCTGAGTGCGATCTGACGCAGCGACTTGCCGGCCAGGTACTCCCGGTACATTCGCCGGACGACCGGCGCGGTGTCCGGGTTCGGCTCGTAGCGTGCCCTTGCTTGCCGGCCACGGTGGTCTAGCTCGTCCACGAAGCGGTAGCCGTAGAGTGGAGGGTGACCGCCCAGCATCTTGCCGCTGGCGATTCGCGCCTTCTGACCGCGCATGCCGGCTTCCCGTCGCTGTGCCCGGTCGATTTCGGCCGCGAAGGAGCGTGCCGACACCATGAACTTACCGATTGGTGTCTGGTCGAACTCGCCTTCCAGGACCGTCCAGATCTTGATACCACGGTCGGCTAGCTCCTTGTGGAGGACACCGGTATCGCTCTGCTCTCGCGAAATCCGCTCCTGCTTGTGGGCCAGGAGGACGTCGAATCCACCGGCAGCGGCCAGGTCGCGCAGCCGGCGCAGCTTTGGCCGGTCCAGGGTGCCGGCGCTGTAGACCTCTTGCTCGACCGCCACGACCGACCAGCCGCGCTCGGCCGCGAATCGCCGGCAGCTGGCGAGTTGCGTGTCCAGGCTGGTGCCTTCGTCCTCTTGGCGCTCCCGCGACACCCGGACGTAGATTGCAACCCTCATTTTGGCTCCTCCAATCCCAGCGCCGGTCGCGCCTCCTGAATTTGCTCGGGTCGCACTTCGAGCGCCGAGGCCAACTGCTTGATCGTGTCGAATTGGGGCGACCGCTGTCTCGTCTCGATGAGATTGATCGTCGTCTTGGACAGATCCGTTGCCTCAGCCAGCTGTCGGACGGTCATCATTCGGAGCTTCCGCCATTGGGCTAACGGCCTAACCTCTGGGTCGGTCATCGTTCCTCCCCGAATGGATGCGGGACCGAACCCGCTTGGTTCGGCCCTGCACTCGCGTTCAACCTCCCAGCGCCGCGAGCTCCAACTCCAACCGGGTGACCTCAGCCTTGGCCCGGTTTAGCTTGGCCACGACCTTCTCCCGCTGGCGCTCGCGCTTCTGCTCCTCGCTGAGCTTGCCCTTGGCACCCGTAGCGTCGATGCTGTCGTCGGTGGCCCAGCCGCGTTCGATTAGAGTCGCTCGCGCTTCGGCGCTCCCGCTCCGCGCTTCGGCCAGGAGTCGGCTCTTGTAGGTTGCGTCATGACCCGGTGCGAACGTCGTCTTCTTGCCGACGACCACTCGACCGCATCCACAGAAACAGGTACGGACAGCTGGCTGGCTCTGCTCGGTCGTGGTCTGCTCGCCCGTTTGGATCTCCTGAACGCTCTCAGCTTCAGCTACCGTGCTGCCGTTGCTGCTCACCTTGCGTCGTCCCATTTCGCTCGCGCCTGTGGTGGTTGAGAGCCGGCTCGGTTTGCCGGCTCCCGCTGCTACTAACGGCCGTACACGCACTCCAACATGCCAAGGTTGACAAGTTCCTCGAATACCTCGATCGGGTGAGGTTCCGGCATCTGCTCCAATTCGGTGATCCTGTCTCGGATGGCGTCGAGTCGCTCCTGGTCGGTCATATCGATGGAGCGGCTGATCTGATCGGCGTTGAGACTCATGTCACTTCCTCTGTGGTGGTCGGGAGCCGATCCCCTCGGCCGGCTCCGCTGCTCGTCCTAACCGGCTAGGATTTGGTCCCGTCGCTCCAGGAGTGCCGCCTGAGCCGGCGTCAAATCTCGCAGCGTCACGACCTCGGCCAGGTCGTCGTGGAGGAGCAGGATTTCGTCGTAGATCCTGTCGGCCAGCTCGCGTGCGGTCGCTACCTCCTCGTCGCTCCAGTCGATATCGTCGCCTTGGGCCTCGGACGGCACGAACTCCAGGTCGTTCGCCGTGTTGTCCCACTCCTCGACGCTCTGCGTGACGCTGGTCATCGTCCGGTCCTCCGTCCCGTTGGTGCCGCCCCTCGGCTCCTAGCGGTGTAACACTATTGTACCATATGTGTACCACTCTACGCAATTCATGGGATCGTGAATCGGTGCTGCATGCCGTCGTTGCGCGACAACCGTGAGCCGCAAGGCTACCGCCGCCCTCCGAGAAGGCCAGCCGGCCCGACAGGGCGACCACACGATGAGAGGCCACGAGATTTCTCCCGTGGCCTCCCCTTGAATCGGAGCGGTATCTCGGTGGGTGCCGGCCAGCTCCTACTAGCGGATCAGGCCATGCTCCCGCGGTCGCGCTTCCCTAGCCTCTTCACGGTGGCGTTGGCCGGCGGGACCTTCCGTTTCCCGATCGACAACCGTGATCAAACGCAACCACGGCCCTGAGCCGAAGCCCGAGGCCGTGGTCTTCGTCGCCTTTTGTACGGGTCGCCGTCTACGAAGCCGGCATTCCGTTCCCGGGGGTGCCACCGACCGGCGACGCGCAGACGAACTGCATCCCCGGCGTCGCCTCCGGCGAGGCGCCGGGAACTAGGCGTTCCGGCTTCGCCGGAACGGAATCGCCACCCCGATCGCGGCGACGAGGAGGAGAGCGGCGATCAGCCAGGTGCTCATCCCGCCGACGCCCTGCTGGGGACCAGCGCCCGTGGTCGGCAGCGCCTCGGCTCCGCTGTCAGTGCCAGTGCCGGATGTGGTTCCCGTCTCCATCTCCCCACCGGCGTCGGTATCGGTGCCGCCAGTGTCGGTGTCCGTCTCCCCACCGGCGTCGGTATCGGTGCCGCCAGTGTCGGTGTCCGTCTCCCCACCGGCGTCGGTATCGGTGCCGCCAGT
>JALYMD010000164.1 GCA_030773875.1 Chloroflexota bacterium
CTCGCGCTCATCGAGAAACACGCGGTACGGGTATGCCATGGCGGGCCTCCGGAACGGGGACGCGGGCCGATCCCCCTGCCCCGCAGAATCCAGGCCGCTAGCGATTCAGCCGTGACGGACCACTAGCGGTGCTGCCCGGCCTTGAGGTTGGCGATCGCCTCGTGGGCGGCGTTGTGGCCGGGGGCGCCCATCACGCACCCGCCCGGCCAGGCCCCGGCGCCGCAGAGATAGAGGCCGCGGATGGGACCTTCGTAGGTGCGGGAGCCGGGAACGGGGCGGAGGTCGAAGGCCTGCTCCGGGACCAACTCGCCCTGGAAGATGTGGCCGCCGGTGAGCCCGAAACGAGCCTCGATGTCGGGCGGGCCGAGGACCTGACGGGCCAAGACCGCGCCGGGCACATTAGGGGCGTACTCGGCGAAGCGGTTCAGGGCGTGGTCGGCGATCTCCTCCCGCCGCTCGTCCCAGGTACCCTCCGCCAGCTCGTACGGGAAGTATTGGGTGAAGATCGAGAGGGTGTGCTTGCCTTCCGGCGCCACGCTGGGGTCGACCGCCGACTGGGTGTGGACGCTCATCAGCGGGTAGTCCGACGGACGACCGTTGCGGGCGTCCTCGTAGGCGCGCTGCAGGTAGTCGATGCTGGGGCCGACGAAGACGCCGCCGGTGCGGGCCTTGTACTGCTCATCGTCGGCGAGACCGTTGTAGCGGGGAAGCTCGTCCATGGCCAGGTTGAGCTTCATGACCGGCGAGTCCATCTGGATCGCCTCGACATCCCGAACGAACTCGGCCGGAAGGTCCGCCGAATCCACGAGCTTGAGGTAGGTCCGCTTCGGGTCCGCGTTGGAAAGGACGACCGGGGCGTGGTATTCCTCGCCGTCCGCGGTCACGGCTCCCGTCGCGCGACCATCCGCGACGCACACCTGGACCACCTCCTTGCCGGTCAGAATGGTCGCGCCTTCCCTCCGCGCGGCGTTGGCGAGTGCCCGGGAGACGCTGCCCATCGCGCCCTTCACGTAGGCCCATTGGCCGCGCTTGCCCGTCACGTTGCCCATCGAGTGGTAGAGCTTGACGTAGGCGGTGCCGGCGTCGCGCGGGCCCCGGAAGGTGCCGATCAGGCCGAAGGCGACTGCGACGGCTTGCATCTGCTCGCTCTTGAAGAAGTACTCGGCGACGTCCGCCGCCGACCCGAGGATCATCTTCTGAAAGACGCGGGCGTCCTCCGGGCTGCCGAACTCCGCCGCGAACTCGGCGAAGGTAGGCGGCTGGCGGAGGACAAATTTGTCCATCACCGCAGCCGCTTTCTCGACGAAGGCATCGTAGTAGGGGTAGTTGGCGGCGTCCTTTGGGGAGAATTTGGCGATCTCGGCCAGGAAGCGCTCCTGGTCCTCCCAGGCGACGAGGGAGCGGCCGTCGGGGAAGGGCATGAAGAAGCGCGGGTTCCGCCCGATCAGCTCGATGCCGTCCCAGGCGCTCAGGTCGTCCAGGATGGCGCGGGGCATCAGGGAGAGCACATAGGACCCCTCGGAGAGGTGGAAGCCGGGGTGAATCTCTTGGGTGTAGGCCGCGCCGCCGACCCCGATGTATCGCTCCAGCACGCAGACCTGAAACCCCGCCTTGGCCAGATAGCACGCCGCCACCAGCCCGTTGTGGCCCCCGCCGATGATCAGCGCGTCAAAGGTGCGATCCTGCTTTGCCATCGGAACGAACCTCCTCAGACATCCAAACGAGCATCAACGGCCGGCGCAAGGTAGAGCCGCGGGCAGAAGGCGTCAATCGGAGGCGGAAGGAACTGGGCACTGATGCGCTTGAAGCGGGGCAGGCGGGAGCGGTCGCGTATCATCGCCGTCGACCATCTGGGCGACTTCTTTGCGGCTGCCGGCCGAGAAACGGAACGGAGATCAACGGAGTGCGGAGTACGGCGGACGCCGTCATCGTCGGCGCGGGAATCATGGGCTGCGCGATCGCGTACGAGCTGGCCGAGCGCGGGATGACGAACATCCTGGTCCTGGAGAAGGACGCGATCGGACGAGGCGCCACCGCGGACGCGGCGGGCGGCATCCGCCAGCAATTTTCGACGGAGACCAACATCCGGTTCGCGACCTACAGCGTCCGGGTCTGGGAGACCTTTGAGGATCGGTTCGGGCGGGACATCGGGCTCAAGCAGCAGGGCTACCTCTTCCTGCTGACGGAACTGGACCAGGAGCCGGTCTTTCGCCGCAATCTCGCGCTCCAGCAGACGCTCGGCGTCCCGGCGCGGTGGGTGACGCCCGCCGAGATCGCCGACCTCAATCCGCACGTCCTGCTCGACGACGTGATCGGCGGCACCTTCTGTCCCGAGGACGGCTGGGTGGATACCTCCGGCGCGACGATGGGCTACGCCCAGGCGGCGCGGCGGCGCGGCGTGGAGATCGCGGAGGAGACGCCGGTCACTGGCATCCGTATTGAGGCCGGTCGCGTGACCGGCGTTGGGACCGACGGGGGAACCGTCGCGACGCCGTTGGTGATCCTTTGCGCCGGGCCGTATACACGGCTCGTGGGGGAGATGGCGGGGGTGGATCTGCCGGTGTCGCCCTACCGGCGGATGAGCTTCATCACGGAGCCCTTCGAACGGCTCCCGGCCTCGCTGCCGATGACGATCGAGTTCGCTACCGGGCTCTACTTCCACCCCGAGAGCGGCGGTTTTCTGTTCGGGATGGGCAACCCGGAGGAGCCGAGCAGCTTTGACAAGACCGTCGACGAGGCCTGGATGCTCGCGACGGTGGAGCGGCTCGTCAGCCGGGCGCCGGTTTTCGAGGAGGCGAACGTGCGGCGCGGGTGGGCGGGATTTTACGAGATTACGCCGGATGACAACCCTCTGCTCGGATGGGTCGGAGCGCCGGAGGGGCTGGCTGTCGCGGCCGGGTTCAGCGGTCACGGGTTCATGCAGGGACCGGCCATCGGCGCGTGTATCGCGGAGTTGGTCCTCGAAGGCGCCGCTCGCACCGTGGACATTGCCCCGTTTCGTCCGTCCCGCTTCCGGGAGGGCGCGTTGGCGCAGGAGCATAACGTGATCTGAGGCAGGACGATTGTCTGGGCAGCTATGGGGCAGCTGTTGGCGCGGAGGATGCTTTCTCCGAATTCTAGAGGGCGACCAGCGGCTCAGCATCGGATGCGCGGCAGGGCAGGAGGGACGATGGGCGATCTGGATGGGACCGAGAGCGTGGAGACGACACCGGACCACATCTTCGACGACTACACCACAGAGGAACTGCTCGAGCAGGCTCAGAGCAACG
>JALYMD010000165.1 GCA_030773875.1 Chloroflexota bacterium
CTGGGATGAGGGCTTCCCGCTGCGGAAGGAGTACCCCCTGCGCGGCTGGCGCGAGTTCCCGGTTTACAACTCTGAGCGCAGCGTCCCGCGCGTCCGCACGCGCTGGACCGGAAGGAGCGCCACGTGACCTTCTCTCCAATCGCTGACCCGCGCAATCCTGCCGCCGAGACCGCTCTCGACTTCTCCGAGGAAGCGCCTAGCACTGGCACCATGCAGATCATGGAGGAGCGGTCGCTTGCTTCGGGTGAGCGCGAGTTGACCCTGAACATGGGGCCGCAACACCCGAGCACCCACGGGGTGATGCGCGTCGTCCTTAAACTGGACGGCGAGATCGTCACCGACTGCGACCCCGTGATCGGCTACCTGCACCGTGGCACCGAGAAGCTGGGCGAGGCCCATCGCTACGCCCAGGTCATCCCCTGGACGGACCGCACCGACTACGTCTCCGCCCCGATGAACAACCTCGGCTGCGCCCTCGCGATCGAGAAGCTGTGCGGCATCGAGGCCCCGGAGCGCGCCCAGTACTGGCGCGTGATCATGTCGGAACTGGCCCGCCTCTCCTCCCACCTGGTCTGGCTCGGCACCCACGCTCTGGACATCGGCGCTCTCTCGATGTCCCTCTACTGCTTCCGGGAGCGGGAGATCATCCTCGATATCTTCGAGGCCTTCTGCGGCGCCCGCCTGACCACCAACATGATGGAGATCGGCGGCTTCTCCCGCCCGATCCCGAACGGGTTGGTCGAGCAGATCCGCGACTTCCTGAAGATCTTTCCGGAGCGCCAGCAGGAGTACGCTGACCTCCTCTCGGCCAACCCGGTCTGGATGGCCCGAACCAAGGGCGTCGGGGTCATCACCCCAGAGGCTGCGATCTCTTACTCACTGACCGGCGCCTGCCTGCGTGGCTCGGGGATCAACTACGACATCCGCAAGGCGATGCCCTACCTGGTCTACGATCGGCTGGACTTCGAGGTCCCGCTCGGCCAGCACGGCGACACCTACGACCGCTACCTCGTCCGCATGGAAGAGATGCGCCAGACGCTCAAGATCATCCACCAGTGCCTGGACGCGGTGGAGCACGACGACCGGCCGCTGATGGCCTATGAGTCGCCCTACGTCATCCCACCCCACAAGGGAACGATGACGACTGCCGAGGACATGCAGCGCCACTTCGTCTGGGTGATCAAGGGGTTCAGCCCCCCCGTCGGCGAAGCCTACGCCGCTGTGGAACACCCCAAAGGCGAGAACGGCTACTACTTCGTCTCCGACGGCGGTCCGCTGCCCTACCGGTTCCGCATCCGCTCCCCAGACTTCGTCAACCTCTCCGTCCTGCCCCACCTGGCCCAGGGCGCGATGCTCGCCGACGTGGTCGCCCTCATCGGCACCATCGACATCATCATGGGCTCGGTGGATCGATAGATGACGCGATCAAGCGGGTTCCTGGAGCTGCCGCCGGATCTGCCGGTGCCGATCGATGACGGGGCGTGTGCACACCTTCCGGGTTTCGTCATCCCACCGGTAGTTCTTGCATCCACGGCGGGAGGCACGGTGGCCTTAGCCGATCTCCCCAGCCGAACAGTGGTCTATGCGTATCCGCGTACGGGGCGTCCTGACGAAGAGCTGCCCCCCGGGTGGAACGAGATTGCGGGCGCAAGAGGATGTACCCCGCAATCGTGCGGCTTCCGCGATCACGCTCAGGACTTGCGCCGCCTCCAAGCGCAGGTGTTCGGCCTCAGCACACAGGGGACGGACTACCAGCGGGAGGTCGTCGACCGGTTGCATCTTCCGTTCGCCTTGCTGAGCGACGCCGATCTCGTGTTTGCCAAGGCGCTTCGCCTGCCTACGTTCGAGATCGCAGGGATGACCTTGATCAAGCGTCTGACCTTGGTTATCCGAGACGGACGGGTGGAAAAGGTCTTCTATCCCGTTTTTCCGCCCGACAAGAATGCGGAGACCGTCCTGGAGTGGCTGAGTCAACATCCCGTGGGGTCGAGCCATCGCGACGGGAACCACGAGTGCAAGCGGTAGCAAAGCCGCGGGAGCAGCGCATCCTGCTCAGCAACATCGCCTGGGAGACCTACGAGCGGCTGCTGGCCGACCACCTCGACAGCAGCGCCCCTCGCTTTGCCTACGACCGAGGGCTGCTGGAGATCGTGAGTCCATCCACCGAGCACGAGGAACGCAACCGCACGCTTGCCTCGCTCGTGGAGGTCGTCGCCGAGGAAACGACGGTCGATTTCCGCAACGTGGGATCGATGACCTTCAAACGCCGGGACCTGGAGCGGGGCTTCGAGCCCGATTCGTGCTTTTACATCCAGAACGAGCCCCGGGTTAGCGCACGGGTTCAGATCGACCTTGCCTCCGATCCACCGCCCGACTTGCTGATCGAAATTGACATCGCCAACTCGTCCCTGAACAAGATGCCCATCTACGCCGAGGTCGGTGTCCCCGAAGTTTGGCGCGACGACGGGGAGCGGATCATCATCTTGCTCCTCCATCGCGGCGAGTACCGGAGCGTTGCAACGAGCGCTGCGCTTCCGATCCTGACCGGCGACGTTCTCACCCACTTCGTCGCGCAGAGCAAAACGCTCAAGCGCATGGCCTGGCTGCGCGCCTGGGTCCGCGATCAAGTCGCCGCAGGGCCGATGCCCTGACGAACCACGCCGCCACGTGACCGACAAAACATGGGTACAATTGGCAACCGTGCCCGCGGGGTCGATGGGTGCGCCGGATCCCAGCGCGTTTGCATCTCCCGCCGCCACACCGCCGCGACCGACCATGGCTTGATGGCCGACAGTTCGCTGGGAGCAACGGGACCACTATGCCTGCCGATATGCCGCTCTGGCTCAATTTCATCATCGCGTTTGTGATCATGAACGTGCTGCTCGGCGGCATGGCCTACATGACCTGGTTCGAGCGCAAGCTGATGGCGAGGATGCAGGACCTCCTGGGGCCGACCCGGGGCGGCCCCGCTGGTCTGCTCCAGCCGATCGCCGACGGCATCAAACTGCTCGGCAAAGAGGACCTCATCCCCGCCCATGCAGACAAGCCCGTCTTCTTCTTTGCCCCCCTCGTCATCTTCGTCACCGCCATCGTCTCCGCCGCCGTGATCCCCTTCGGGGGCACCGTCGAGATCTTCGGCCAGGACGTCAACCTCTTTATCACCGACCTCAACGTCGGCGCCCTCTTCATCCTCGCCTTCGGCTCGGTCGGGGTCTACGGGATCATCCTCGGCGCCTACGCCTCGACCAACCGCTACTCCCTGCTTGGCGGGCTCCGCGCTGCCGCTCAGGTTGTCTCCTACGAGATCGTGCTCGGCCTCGCCCTGGTCGGGGTCTTTATGCTGGCCGGGTCGCTCAGCTTGCGCGAGATCATGGCCGTCCAACAGACCGACCTGGAGTTCTGGGGCCTCTCGATCCCTAACTGGTTCATTCTCTCCCAGCCCCTCGCCTTCGTGATCTATCTCATCGCTGCCGTGGCTGAGACGAACCGCGCCCCCTTCGACCTGCCCGAGGCGGAGACGGAGTTGGCCGCCGGTTTCCACACGGAGTACTCGGCCTTCCGCTTCTCCTTCTACTTCCTCGGCGAATACATCAACATGATCATCATCTCGCTCTTCGCCAGTACCCTCTTCCTGGGCGGCACCGACGGGCCGGGTGCGGCAAAGTACTGGGGCCTCGGGGTTCTCTGGCTGCTGCTGAAGACGATCGCCTTCCTCTTCTTCTACGTCTGGCTGCGGACCACGTTGCCCCGGTTCCGGTACGACCAACTCATGGGCATCGCCTGGAAGGTGCTTCTGCCGCTGGTTCTGCTGAACATTCTGGTCACGGCCTTCATTCGGCTCGTTGGCATCGGCGAGTTGACGATACCGGTCTGGGCGTGGATCGCGGCGATCGGCGTCCTGGTGCTACTGCTGATTGGAACGACGTTCCGGCCGGGCGGGTCGTCCGCGGCCGCGAGGAGCTAGGGCATGCCCTGGGATCTGGTCATCTTCTACCTGCTCGCAGCCATTTGTGTCCTCTCCGCAAGCGGAGTGGTGGTGGCGAATAACCCCGTCCACTCCGCGGTCTTCCTCGTGCTCTGCTTCTTCAACATCGCCGCCATTTTCGTCATGCTCGGGGCGGAGTTCCTGGCAGTCGTCCAGGTCATCGTCTACACCGGGGCGATCCTCGTCCTGGTTCTCTTCGTCCTGATGCTTGTGAATCCTGATGACTTGCCAGAGTTTCACGCGGCGCGACCCGTCCAGCGCTACGTCGGCCTCCTGCTTGGTCTGATCCTCCTGCTGGAGGTCGGCGCCGCGATTCTCAACCGCACCATCATCGGCCAGCCTGGCTCGGCCACCCCGACCAATGTGGCCCTTGTGGGCGGCAACACCCAGGCGCTCGGCCGGACCATCTACACCGACTATCTGCTGGCCTTCGAGGTTGCCTCGCTGGTGCTGCTAGTGGGTGTGATCGGCGCGATCGTGTTGGCGCTGCCGGAGCGGCTGGGCGAGAAGTCGGCTGACACTCGCCGGGCCACCATCTCCCTTGGCCACGCCCGGGGCGTAGATATGGCTCTGCCCGCTGGACCTCACGGGGAAACTCCGATGGTGGCAGCGGCGCAGGAGGTGGAGGACACACGGGAGCCGACGGTGACGGCAACCCGGGAGCTGATCATGGTCCGCGACGCGGAGGTCTACGCCACGCCGGGGCGCCAGCAGCGATAGGGAGCGGCGCCTGGCCTTGCACTGAGTCAGAGGCAGAACGCAACCTGGTAGGGGCGGGGCCTGCCCCGCCCTTCACCACGAAGTGGCCCACCGAGCGAGACACTATCTTCGCGGTCACGAGGAAGGAACCGCCGCCGTCGCGGTGAAGACGACGGATGACCGCCACGGCTTGAGGTATTGAGGGGCGGGATTGGGGCCGCCGATTCACACGAGAGGATGTAAAGGGCGATGGGCGAACTCGGGGTCAACCACTTCCTGTTCCTAAGCGCGGCGCTCTTCATCATCGGGATGATGGGCGTGCTGATCCGGCGCAACCTGTTGATCATCTTCATGTGCGTGGAGTTGATGATCAACGCCGTCAACCTGTCCCTGATAGCCTTTGGCTGGGAGTTGAACTCCCTCGATGGTCAAAGCTTCGCCGTCTTCACCATCACCGTCGCCGCAGCCGAAGCGGCTGTCGGTCTCGCCATCATCATGGCCCTCAGCCGCCGCATGAGCACCGTCGATGTCGACGACATCCGGACGCTGCGGGACTAACGGAGACGTCAGACGCCAGAGGCCAGTTGTCAGACGTTGGTCACCAGAAAGAGGAGTGTGGAGAAGACGATGGGCTCGTGGGAGACCAGATTGAAGCTGCCAGCAGGGGCGAGGCGAGACAAGCTGGCGTCTGGCGTCTGCCGTCTGGCGTCTGGATACTAAGATGGCTGATTACCTGTTCCTGATTCCGTTGCTGCCGCTAGCGGCGTTTGTCGTCAACATCCTGCTCGGCCGGACCATGATCCGGGAGAATGCCCACTGGGTGGCAGCGCCGGCCGTCTTCGCCTCTTGGCTGCTCTCGGTCTTCGTGCTATTGGACATCAACGCCAACCACGAGCCGCTGCATCAGCATCTCTTCCGCTGGATCCCCTCCGGCAACTTCAACGTCGACGTCAACCTCTACGCCGACCAGCTCACCGCCGTGATGCTGCTGGTGGTCACCACGGTCGGGTTCCTGGTTCACGTTTATTCCGTTGGCTACATGCACGGCGACGGTGGCTACTACCGCTTCTTCTCCTACCTGCCGCTCTTCGTCTTCTCGATGCTGATGCTGGTCCTGTCCGATAACTTCCTGCTCATGTTCGTCTTCTGGGAAGCGGTCGGTCTCTGCTCCTTCTTCCTGATTGGCTTCTGGTACAAGCGCCGCTCCGCCGCAAATGCCGCCCAGAAGGCGTTCATCGTCAACCGCGTCGGCGACCTTGGCTTTAGCCTCGGGATCATGCTGACGTTCTGGACCTTTGGCACGGTCGCCTTCCACGGTGCGGAGGGCGTCTTCGCTCATGTGGCCGATCCCGCGGTCGGCACCGGAACCCTGACCGCAATCGCGCTGCTGCTCTTCCTGGGGGCGTGCGGCAAGAGTGCCCAGTTCCCACTTCACGTCTGGCTGCCGGACGCGATGGAGGGTCCAACCCCCGTCTCCGCCCTGATCCACGCCGCGACGATGGTCACCGCGGGCATCTACATGATCGCCCGCGCCCACCCGATCTTCGAGCAGTCCAACACCGCGATGGGAGTGGTCGCCGGGGTGGGCGCGTTCACCGCCTTCATGGCCGCCAGCATCGGCGTCGTCCAGAACGACATCAAGCGGGTGGTCGCCTACTCGACGGTCAGCCAGCTCGGCTACATGGCCTTCGCGCTGGGCACCGGCGCCTGGGTCGCGGCCATCTTCCACCTGATGACCCACGCCTTCTTCAAAGGCCTGCTCTTCCTCGGCTGCGGCAGCGTGATCCACGGCATGCACGAGGAACAGAACATCCAGAACATGGGCAACCTGCGCAAGTACATGCCGATCACGTTCTGGACCTTCCTGATCGCCTCCCTTGCCAACGCCGGCGTGGTTCCCTTCGCCGGCTTCTGGAGCAAGGACGAGATCATCGTCGGCTCCTGGATTAGCGACCACTGGTACGGCAAGCCAATCGCGGTGATCGGCCTCGCCGCCGCCTTCCTGACCGCGCTCTACATGTTCCGCCTGGTCTTCCTGACCTTCTTCACCCGCGAGCGCTTCGACACCGCCCACATCCACCCGCACGAATCCCCCCGCACGATGGCCCTGCCGCTCCTGCTCCTGGCGGTCCCGGCCGCCCTGATTGGCTTCGTCGGCTTCCCGCCGGAGGACGGCCCGCTCCACCACTTCCTGGAGCCCGTCTTCGAAGCCGAGGGCGTCGAGCCGGCCGGCAACGAGGTCGCCTCCCTGGTCCTGCTCCAGGATGATCACAGCGAGGAGGGCACCGACACCGAGCCGGCCGGCGAGGGACACGCCGAGGAGGGCGGGACCGCCGGGGAACATGCCGGGGAAGGCGCGGCCGCCGGCGAACACGCCGCCGCTGGCGAGCACCACGTCTCCACCGCGACCACGGTCACCTTCGGGATCGTCTCCACGCTCGTCGCCCTCGGCGGCATCCTCGTCGCCTACCTGGCCTACATCCGCGGCGCGATCGACTACCGCGCGCTGGCAAACCGCTTCCGCGGCCTCTACGAGTTCCTCTACGACAAGTGGCGCTTCGACGAGCTGTACGGCGTGCTCTTCGTCGAGCCGGCCCGCTGGCTTGCCACCATGTTCTGGCGGGTCATTGATGTCGGGATCATCGACGCGGCCGTCAACGGCGTGGCTACCGGCATCGGGGCGACCAGCCAGCGGCTGCGGCACGTCCAGACTGGCCTGGTCGCTAACTACGCGCTGGCCATTGCGCTCGGCATGGTCCTGCTGGTCGGTGTCTATCTAACGGGGTTCAGCAACCTGTTCCGCTAGGGAACAGGTATCGGGTCACGGGCGAGAGGGATCGCATGGGAGGGACGGGGAAGCGGCGATAGGGAAGAAGGCGATGGGCGCCGGGCAATCAGCGGCCGGCCCCGTCACCCAACACCTATCACTCATCACCCCGCCCCCACAGGGGAGTATCCGTGGGCAACTTTCCGCTGCTGAGCGCCATCGCGTACCTGCCGCTGCTCGGCGCTCTGGTCATTTTCTTCACCCCCCGCGTCTCGCAGGAGACGGCCCGGCGGACGGCGCTGCTGGCTGCGCTCGGGAGCTTCGTGCTCTCGGTCATCCTGCTCGTCGCGTTCGACCCCAACGCCCCCTTCCAGGCCGACCAGGCGGTGCCATTCCAGGAAAAGCTGGAGTGGCTGCCCGGTCTCGGCGTCAGCTACTTCATGGGCGTCGACGGCATCTCCGTCCTCCTGATTGGGCTGACGACACTGCTCTCCCTGATCGCCATCATCTGGTCCTGGGACACCGTCAACCGGCGGACCCGGGAGTACTACATCGCGATCCTGCTCCTGGAGACGGGAATGCTTGGGGTCTTCATGGCCCTGGACCTCTTCATCTTCTACATCTTCTGGGAGCTGATGCTGATCCCGATGGCGCTGCTAATCGGCGTCTGGGGCAGCGCCAACCGGGTCTACGCCGCCGTCAAGTTCTTCCTCTACACCCTCTTCGGCTCCCTCCTGATGCTGGTGGCGATCGTGGCCACCTACCAGTCCTACTTCAACCAGACCCAGATTCGTACCCTGAACGTGCTTGAACTGCAGAACGGTGACTACGGGCGCACCTTCCAGTTCTGGGTCTTTGCCGCCTTCTTCATCGCCTTTGCGGTCAAGGTCCCCATGTTCCCGTTCCACACCTGGCTGCCGGACGCCCACGTCGAAGCGCCCACCGCGGCCTCGGTGATCCTGGCCGCCGTGATGCTCAAGATGGGCGGCTATGGTCTCCTCCGCTTCAACCTTCCCCTCTACGAGCAGGGCTCCAGGGACTGGGGCCCGACCATCGTGGTGCTCTCGATCATCGGCATCCTCTACGGTGCCTTCGTCGCCCTGGTCCAGCCGGACATGAAGAAGCTGATCGCCTACTCGTCGGTCAGCCACATGGGCTTCGTCACCCTGGGCATCTTCGTCTTCAACCTCCAGGGTATGAACGGCTCGATGATGGTGATGCTGGCGCACGGCTTCAACACCGGCGCCCTCTTCCTCCTCGTCGGCGTCATCTACGAGCGCGCCCACACCCGACTCATCTCCGCCTTCAGCGGTCTCGCGACCCGCATGCCCTCCTACTCCGGTTACTTCGCGCTCTTCATGTTCGCCAGCATCGGCCTGCCGGGCCTCTCCGGGTTCGTCGGTGAGTTCCTGGTCGCGCTCGGCACCTGGGAGTACAACAAGGTCGCCGCGACCTTCACCTTCGCGGTCGTCATCCTGGCCGCCTGGTACATGCTCTGGATGTTCCAGCGGGTGGTCTTCGGTCGCGCCCCCGGCGAGGCCCCGGATCCGCACGACGGCGCCCTGACCACCGAGGAGCGGGACGCCCTCCACAAGGAACGCCACATCGGCGTCGAGCAGAGCCATCCCACCAGTCACGCTGGACACGGTTCGCCGTTGCCCGTCACCGGTGGCTCAGGCGTCGGCGACACCGATGCCGCCACCGCCGTCGGTCACGCTCCCGCCGATCAGATCCACGCCGCCCACGAGGGTGCCCAGGCGGCCGGGGACGCCCACGCGACCAACACCCACGTCGAGACCTGGCCGGATCTGACGAAGAAGGAGGCCCTTACCCTCTTCCCGCTCGCCGTCCTGACCATCGTCACCGGGGTCTACCCTCGCCCGATCTTCGCGATCGCGGAACCCGCCTTCAACCGCATCCTCGCCCCCTTCTTGTAGCGAGAAGGACGCGGTGCCGAGGAAGATCCGGGAGTTGAAAGCCGAGTTGCGACGGGCGGGCTTCGAAATTTCGCCGGGCGAAAGGGAGTCACACGTCTTGGACCCATCCGTCGTTGCCAAGAGTCTCGGTTACGATCTCTGGCAATGACGGAGACGATGCGCGACCCTATCAGGAACGCGATGTGCGCAGCGCATTGGCCAGGCTAGAGGACGTGAAGGGACAGCGAAAATGAGCGATCAGAACCAGTATGAGCACTACTCGATGGTTGTGGAATGGGAACCGGAGGGGGAGGTCTACGTCGTGACCGTCCCGGAGTTGCCCGGTTGCCGCACGCATGGCGAGACTCGTCAAGAGGCCGTCCTGCATGGCAGCGAGGTCATCGAACTCTGGATCGACACCATGCGCGACCTGGGCCGGCCCATCCCGCCTCCGAAGTATTTCGCGCTCGACTCCGTTGACGATCTCGCTGAGGTTCATAGGTAGGGAAGCCATGGACTCTGCTTGTCCCCTTCAATCAGACTGTGCATGATGAAGCGCTGAGAAGAACCGGAACGCGCGGGGCGACAATGTCCCTGAGAACATCTGAGTCACTAAGGGAGAGGGAGCCGTTTCGATGCCGCTGAACTTGGATTCTCCGGATTTCGGGCTGGTCGTGCCCCAGCTCCTGGTCTTCGGGTTGGCGATGCTACTTCTCTTTGGGGACGCGTTCCTCCCGAGGGACCGCCACTACACCTGGCTGACCGGGCTCTCGCTCGCCGGCTACGCCGTCGCCATGGCTTCGCTCTGGTGGCAGGACGGCCGCAACGAGGCCACCTTCCGCGGCCTCTTCCGGGCCGACGGGCTGACCATCTTCCTCTCGGTTGTCATCCTTGTCGCCGCGATCTTGTCGGTGATGGTCTCTGCCAGTTATGTCGAACGGCTGGAAGGGCGGATGCCCCTTGGCGAGTTCTACGTCCTGCTTGCCTTCTCCGTCCTCGGTGCCCTGCTGGTCGCCTCCGCCGGCGATCTCGTGATGATCTTTATCGGCATCGAGCTCTCCTCGCTCGCCACCTACGTGCTGACCGCCTTCGCCAAGCGCCGCCTCACCAGCATTGAGGGCGCCCTCAAGTACTTCCTGCTTGGCATCTTCGCCAGCGCCATCCTCGTCTACGGGATGGCCTGGATCTATGGCTCCTCTGGCTCGACCAACCTCGATCTGATCGCGCGCAACCTTCAGGAGGCGATCGGCGGCGCGGACGTGCGCGACGCCTCCCTGCTGCTTGGGTTGCTCCTGCTCCTGGTCGGCCTTGGCTTCAAGATGGCCGCCGTGCCGTTCCACTTCTGGACGCCGGATGCCTACGACGGCGCGCCAACCCCCGTCACCGCCTTCATGTCGGTGGTGCCGAAAGCAGCCGCCTTCGCTGCCACGATCCGGATTCTGGTCCAGGGGCTCGGCCCGCTGCGCGACGACTGGATCAACTTGATCGCGATCCTCGCGCTCCTGACGATGGCTTTCGGCAACGTGGTCGCCATCTCCCAACGCAACGTCAAGCGGATGCTCGCCTACTCCTCTATCGCTCACACGGGCTACATGCTGGTCGGGCTTGCGGCGTATCAGGCCACCGGCGGCGACCCCGACCAGGGCGTCCGCAGCCTGCTCTACTACATCCTCGCCTACACCTTCATGAACATTGGTGCCTTCGCCATCGTCACCTGGCTCCAGCACCGCGGCCGCGGCATGACCCTCGATGATTTCAGCGGTCTCGCCACCAGTCATCCCCTCGCCGCCGCAGCGATGACGGTCTTCATGGTCTCCCTGATGGGCGTGCCGCCACTGATCGGCTTCTACGCCAAGTACTACGTGATCCTCGCCGCGATCGAGGCCGATCTCCTCTGGCTCGCGCTCGCGGTCGTGGTGCTCTCTGCCGTGAGTGCCTTCTTCTACCTCCGAGTGGTCGCCGTGATGTACTTCAACGATCCTGAGCGCGAGCCGCGTCAGGCCAGCACTCCGCTGCTGGATGCCGGCATCCTGGGGATGGTCCTCGCCACGATCTTCCTTGGCATCTTCTCCACCCCAGTGATCGATCTCGCGGACCGGTGGGTCTCGGCTCTCTCCGTCGGCACGCGCATCGCCGGTGGGCCGTAGCCCGCACGTGGTCGGCCTTATGGAGGGCGTCCTCCCGTCCGCCTCCCTCCGCCCGTGACCCTTCGCGGCGAGCGTGTCGACCTGCGGGCGGTCGAGCGAGAGGACGCCCCCGCCCTCCACCGCTGGCTCAACGACTCCCGGGTGATGCGGTTCTGGGGCTCCCCAGCCCACACGGTCTCTCGAGCGGAGGTGCAGCGGCGGATCGAAGGCTGGTTGGACCGGGAGGCGGCGCTCGGTCGCCCCGCCTGCCTCATGATCGAGACGCTGGAGGGGGAGGCGATCGGCCACATCGTGATCGGGGAGGAGCGGCCGGAGGCGCGCTCCGCGGAGCTCTCCATCATGATCGGCGAGCCCGACCATTGGGGGCAGGGCTACGGGACCGATGCCCTGGAAACGCTGCTGGACGCCTGCTTCGACGCTTGGAACCTGCATCGCGTCTGGGTCCGCAGCGAGGCCACCAACCCCCGCGCCCACCGGCTCTACCGCCGCTGCGGCTTCGTCCACGAAGCCACCCTCCGCGATGCCGCCTTTCTCGACGGTCGCTGGGAGGCCGTGCTGGTGTTCGGCCTCTTGCGCCATCAACGATCGGCCGCCGTCGTCTCCCACGAAGACCCGGCCGACACGGTTGGTCCTGTCGATCCCACTCCAACGTCAGAAGGCTGACCGCTAATGGCTGCCCACCCGCTTCCGCAGGATCCCCACGAGCGCTTCGACGTGGTGCTGCCGGACGGCACCGCGACGGGTCGCACCAAAGCCCGCGCTGACGTGCACCGAGACGGCGACTGGCACCGCTCCGTCCACGTCTGGGTCGCCGGAGTCGGCCGGGACGGCGTTCCCTTTCTCCTGTTCCAACGCCGAGGGCTGGGCAAGGACACCTGGCCGGGCCGGCTCGACGCCACCGTCGGCGGTCATTACCGCTCCGGCGAGGGACTAACGCAGGCGCTGCGCGAGGTGGAGGAGGAGATCGGTGTCGCCGTTGCCGAGGACGCCCTGCGCCGCCTCGGCCTCCGGGTCTGCGTCAACGAAACTGAGCCGGGCGTGCGCGACCACGAGCTGCAGGACGTCTTCCTGCTCCGGGACGACCGCCCGTTGACCGCCTACCGCCCGGAGCCGGCGGAACTCGCCGCCCTCGTCTGCTTCCGCCTGCCGCCGCTCCTGGATCTGCTCGCCGGGACCCGGAAGACCGTGACCGCCGAAACCATTGCGCCGGGCACGGACGCAATCGCCCGAGCCGAGATCGGCCCTGCCGACTTCATCCCCACCGTCGATCGTTACTTCTACCGGGTCTCCGTCGCGGCGAGTCTCGCGCTCCGCGGCGAGCCCCACGTCGCGGTCTGATACAGGCCCCGGTTGATCGCCTGGTCGTCCGTGACCGCCCGTGTCCAGCCCCAGAGGCGCTTCCTGGGGTGATACCGGGGATGAAGAATCCCTGGGCACACCGACGCCGACGCCCGAGGGAATGACATCCTTGCGGACGGAGTCGGTCTGAGCCGGCCCGCGCTCCTTCTCTGGTGGCGACGCCATTCTGGGCCGGATCCCCTATCCTCCGCGCGGGAACGGCTGGCTCTCCCCGCTCGTCATGCCCCAGCCAGTGCCGACCTCACCCTCTCAAGGTGCTCTGCCTCGTGCTCTTGGAGGCGGCGCAGCACCTTCCGCAGCGTCCACGCCTCGCCGTCGGCCTCGACCACCTTGGCCAGCCACTCCTCGTCGAGAGTGTTCAGCTCGTTCAAGACTTGCCGGCGCGTCTCGTCCAGCACCCGGAATGGGTCCTCCTGCTTGGCCTCCTCGGGCAGGCGGTCGGCCAACCCCAGCCGGTGGAGGAAGTACAACTCGCCGCCGGCGATGTGGAGCAGCACCCTGCCCACCGTCCAGCCCTCCCCGCCTCGCTCGTGACGCTCAAGCGCTCCAGGGCCCGCCGCCTCCACCAGACGCAGCAAATCCGCCCGCGTGGCCGTGATCGCCGCGACCGCCGCGGCCACGTCGTCGTGCCCTAGGGGCTCCAGGTCCGGGTCCGCTCGCTCCGGTTGCGCGTTCGCCGACTCCGCTGCCAAACGTGCCCAGTCCACCGCCCCGGTGTCTCCCTCGTTCTCCATGCCTACCTCCCTGCTCTGAACGACACGGTCTCTCTGAGGCAGCGCAAGGGAGCGGCCAGCAGCCCCAAGGCGAAAGCGTGCCGGTGCCCCAGACGATCAGGACGCCCCAGGAATCTACGCTCGCTACACCCATCCGATGGAAATTGACATATAATGACAGCATCCGGAAGGAGGGACGACGGTGTCCAAAGAGCCTCAGACTGCTCGATTTCGGTTCGGCGCGCCCTGCGTCGCCGGGCTCCGCCCGCTCCTCTTTGCCCTGGTCATGCTTGCGCTCGCCCTGCCCGCACTTGCGCCCCACGTCGGTCGGGCGGCGGCGCCTCGGGTGGACGTGGTCGATCTGGAAGGCACGATCACCCCGGTCATGGCCCGATATGTCGGGCGGGCGATCGAGCGAGCCGAGGACGAGGGTGCCGCGGCGGTGGTGCTGACCATCGACACCCCTGGTGGCCTCTCCTCTGCGATGGACGACATCGTCCGCGACATTCTGGAAAGTGAGGTTCCAGTCGTCGCCTACGTCTCGCCCCGCGGCGCGCGCGCTGCCTCAGCCGGCGTCTACATCGCCTATGCCGCTCACGTTGCGGCGATGGCCCCAGGCACCAACATCGGCTCTGCCTCCCCCGTCTTCATGGGCGGAGGAGATTCAGAGAATGACGAGACCCTCCGCCGCAAGGCCACCAACGACGCGGTCGCCCAGATCCGGAACCTGGCCCAATTACGCGGGCGCAACGCCGAGTGGGCGGAGCAGGCCGTGCGGGATGCCGCTAACGTGACGGCCGACGAGGCAGCCCGCCTCGGCGTGGTCGATCTCATAGCGCCGGACGTGCCCACGCTGCTGGCGGACATCGACGGTCGCACGGTGCAGATGTCCACTGGGTCAACCGTCCTTGCCACCCAGGACGCCGCGACGGAAGAGATCGAGATGGGCTGGATGGAGCAACTGCTCCAGCTCGTCACCGACCCGACCGTCGCCTACATCCTGCTCAGCCTGGGCACGCTCGGGATCTTCCTGGAGTTGTCCAACCCCGGGGTCTACCTGCCTGGCGTAATCGGCGGGCTCTGTCTGCTGCTCGCGCTCTTCGGCCTCGGGACGTTGCCTGTGGATTGGACCGGCGTGCTGCTGATCGCCTTCGCGTTCCTCTTGTTCGTCGTGGACATCTTCGTCCCCTCCTTCGGGGCGCTCACGGTCGGCGGTGTCATCAGCTTCGTGGTCGGGTCGTACCTGCTGATCGGTGAGGCGGCGCCGCCCGGCTTCCAGATCGCTCCAGTAGCAATCTGGACGATGACTGGTTGCCTGGTGGCCTTCTTCCTGGTCGTCGCCGGCTCCGTTCTCCGCGCTCGCAGGCGTCGCCCCTATACCGGGTGGCAAGCGCTGGTGGGCGAGGTCGGCATCGTCCGCCGGCCCGTCAGCGCGACAGTCCCTGGCATGGTCTATCTCCATGGCGAACTGTGGCAAGCTGCGCTTGATGCGTCCGTCGGTGAGCGGGAGATCCCAAGCGGAGCGCCGGTCACAGTGACGGCGGTGGATGGGCTGGGCGTGCTCGTCCGGCCGGCGACGGCCGCCGAGACCGCCGCGTCCAAGCCCTTCACAGGCGCCGCCAACTCGGTTGTCAATCCCATCGGCCGCACATCGGGAGCCAAGGCGCGATAGCGCGTGTGCCAGATCGTCAGTAGTAGGACTACGCGGCGGGGTGTCCCAGCCGCTGAAGGAGAGTGAGGTGGACGCGTTGAGCGTAGTACTTGGGGTGGTGGTCGTCTTCGTCCTGATTGTGCTGTTCTCCGCCGTGAGGGTGGTCCAGGAGTACGAGCGGGGCGTTGTGTTCCGGCTCGGTCGCCTGGTCGGTCCCCGGGGCCCCGGGCTCATCCTGCTGATCCCGTTCGTGGAGCGGATGCAGAAGGTGGACCTGCGGACCGTGACCATGGACATCCCCTCGCAGGAGGTGATCACACGGGACAACGTCACCGTCCGCGTCAATGCGGTGGCCTACTTCCGCGTGCTGGACCCGAACGCGGCGACGGTGAACGTCGCCGACTACATCCGGGCCACATCACAGATCGCCCAGACCACGCTGCGCAGCGTGCTCGGCCAATCAGAGTTAGACGACCTGCTCTCGGAGCGGGAGAAGATCAATCTGGAGTTGCAGCAGATCATTGACCTGCAGACCGAGCCCTGGGGCGTCAAGGTCAGCATCGTCGAGGTCAAGGACGTGGAGCTGCCGCCGACCATGCAGCGGGCGATGGCCCGCCAGGCGGAAGCCGAGCGGGAGAAACGGGCCAAGATCATCCATGCCGAAGGCGAGTTCCAGGCCAGCCAGCAACTGGCCGAGGCCGCCGAGGTCATCGACCAGAACCCGGTCACCATCCAGCTCCGCTACCTGCAAACGTTGACCGAGATCGGCG
>JALYMD010000166.1 GCA_030773875.1 Chloroflexota bacterium
GCCCGGTGACGGACGATCGCTACCCCGAGATCGCCTTCGGGGTCCGCGGCATGCTCTACGTCGAGCTGCGCGCCACCGGGCCGAACCGCGACCTCCACTCCGGGCACTGGGGCGGGGTGGCACCGAACCCGATCTGGTCGCTAGTGCGCGCGCTCGGCACGATGCTCGACGCCGACAACCGGATCACCATCGACGGCTTCTACGACAACGTCGCGCCGCCGACGCCCGGCGCCCGAGCCGCGATGGACGCGCTCCCCTTCGACCTCGGAGAGGCGCTCGCCCGGATCGGCCTCACGCGGATGACGCCCCCGGACGACCTGCCCTACGCCGACCGGATCATGGCCCGGCCGACCCTCAACCTGGCCGGCCTCCACGGCGGATACGGCGGCCCGGGCAGCAAGACCATCATCCCGAGCACGGCGACGGCGAAGATCGACATGCGCCTGGTCCCGAACCAGCACCCGGACGAGATCTGGGAGAAGGTGAGCGCCCACGTGGCGCGGCACGCCCCGGACGTCGAGATCGTCCGCCTGGAGGGCGGGATGATCCCCTCGTACACCCCAGTGGAGCATCCGCTTGCCGAGGTCGTTCGCGCCGCCGTCGAGCGCGGGTTCGGCAAGCGGCCCGTCGACATCCCCCTCGTCGGCGGGAGCTTGCCGGACGCCGCCTGGACGAAGACGCTGGGCATCCCTTCCTTCCTGGTGCCCTACGGCGCCCCGGAGCAGGCGAACCACTCACCGAACGAGAACTACCGGATCGACCGCCTCTGGCAAGGCATCGCCACCAGCGCCGCCCTGCTCGCAGGCCTCGCGGGGTTGTGATCCCAATTCTGGACAACCGAGAGCCGTCCGGTAGCATGTGTTTCGCGTCAATGACTTGCCACTCACCTTGGTTCCGTTGGTAAGTTTGAGGGTCACCACGCTGCGTGATGTGGAGATCGTTCAGGCAGCCAAAAGATCTGCAGGTTAGATGTACAACCTTCCGAGGCGACACTGTTTCAGTGCCGCCACATTCTCTTCCGGGGCATCGTCCTCCTCGTTAGTGACCGAGCGGATGCTCACGTGTGCTACAAGAGAAGCCTAGTTGTACAGGTCAAGCAAGAGGTCTGCTGCCTCGATGGACATTGCCTCTTGCGAAAGTTGGATAGGGGATGCACACTGCGCTAGAGGCACTCTGCCGCCCGCGAGGGACGCGCACAATGATCGCCCCAGTGACCTGCCTCTGAGCGCCCGCGTCGTAAAAAAATGTGTCAAGGAGCCGCGTAATGGATCTGCGCTCCAGTCCTGGCCGCGCGCGCTCATAGTGGCCTGTCCAACCGGGTCTCAAAGACTTGGGCGTCGAGTTGCCAGTTTCCCGGACCCAGCAAGCGATCGAGTGTGCTGGCCGGTTTCCACGTTTGCGGTATATGGGCTCCAAGTACCGTCTCGTGCCTCAACTGGCGGAACTGTTCGCCGAGCTTGGCGGCAACACCGCGCTCGATGCATTTTCGGGTAGCGGCGTCGTGGCATACACGCTCAAGGCGATGAGGTATGCCGTCACCGCCAACGACTTCCTGACGTTTCCGAGCATCCTCGCCAGCGCGACCGTGTCGAACCAGTGGACGACGCTAAGCGATACCGACATCGCAACCATCACGGGGCCCTCAGCCGATGATCGTGACTTCATCCAGCGCACGTTCGCCGGTATCTACTTCACCGCCGATGACCGCGCCTTCCTCGACTCCGCCTGGTCCCACATCGACACGATGGCCGAAGACAAACACAAACGAGCGTTGGCCATCGCCGCCCTCGTGTTGGCCTCCGCTCGGAAGCAGCCGAGAGGTGTCTTCACGTTCGCAGAGACCCGCTACGATGATGGGCGACGGGACCTCCACCTTCCCCTGAGGGATCACTTCGTTGAAACGGCTCAAGCGTATAACGACGTTGTCTTCAATAGCGGTCGGCCGTGCCGATCAATGCAGTCCGATGTCTTCGATCTCGATCCCGCCGGTTATGATCTGGTCTACCTTGATCCCCCGTATGCGCCGCCGCGTGATGACAACTGCTACATTAAGCGTTACCACTTCCTTGAGGGGCTAAGTGTCTATTGGCGCGGTCAAGAAATACTTCAGAACACGCGCACGAAGAAACTCGCCAAGAGGTTTACTCCGTTTAGCTATAAGCGCACGATCATCGAGGCACTCCGCAACACGTTTCGTCGGTTCGGCGACGCGACAATCGTGCTCTCGTATTCGTCGAACGCCGTGCCGGACGCCGCAACGATTGAGCAACTCCTGAAGGAGGTAAAGACTCAGGTGGAGGTTCGGACGATCAATCATCGGTACCACTTTGGCACGCACCGAGCAGCTGCGCGGCGTGAAGCCACTGAGTACCTCTTCATCGGCCAATGACCATTCTTTCATACGACGAGTACGTCGGCTCGCTAAGTCAATTGAGCAACCCGTTCGACCCGACGGTTCCGACCGCGGAGAGCGAGAAGATCCGTGCCATGACCTCGGCTCTGGCAGGCCTCCCCGTCATCGACAGAGATAGCTTG
Organism: Chloroflexota bacterium; assembly: GCA_030773875.1. Next base: position 2,536 of record JALYMD010000166.1, read on the forward strand.
TTGACGTTCATTCGCGATGACCCGGACGCGGTACCAGTCCTTGGCCTGGCTGTGGGACTGACGCAAGAGAAGCTCAAGAATGTCCTCAGGCACTATCTCGGCTCATCCGGTTGGGTCACTCTTGCTCGCCAGCGTCCGGTGGAGGTCATCGAAGTCCTGGATGAGCACTACGATCTGATCCGGCTGATCGAGGAGCAGCGGACCCGTATCTATGAATTCGGTGACATACTCGTCGCGCGGGCCGGCAGCCGCCAGACGGCGACCGCCACAGGGGCGACGGGAAGGCGTGTCGAGGACGAAATAGAGAAGCTTGCTGGCGACCTTGCGCTGCCTTACGCCACGCGCACACGGTTCGAGGGACGTAACGGTCAATCGGCTCCTTGCGATTTGGCGATACCAGCCGGAGGTCGCGATGCGCAAATCGTGGTTGCGGCCAAGGGGTTCCACTCGACCGGTTCCAAGCTGTCTGACGCTGTTCGGGAAATCGACGAGATGGCACACACTCGACTTCCCTCACAGTACGTAATGGCAGCAATTGACGGTATAGGATGGAAGAGCCGAGCCAGTGATCTGAGGCGAATTTACGAGTTACGTGCCACCAACCAGATCGACGGTTTGTACACGCTACAAGGACTAGGGCAATTCCGTACAGACTTGGAGAACGCCGCTAGACGCTTGAGCCTTATCTGACTAACTACTACGGCGCGCGTTCGATTTCTGTCCGGCAAGTACCCACCTTGGAACGCTGAACAGGGTTCCCCATGCCTTCCCGGATCACGAGCGCCGATGAAGGCGCCCGCTCTCAGTGCAGCAAGCAAGCCTTCAGCTCCCTCCGAGAGAAGTATCTGCATTGGGTGTCCTCGCTCTAATCGAGGCGATAGAGGTCTGCTGCTGCGGCTCGAAGGAGCGTATCGCATAACGACGCCGGGATAAGCACACAAGCATCTAAAACGACGCCAAAGGTAGGCACATCCCCTCCTCTCGATCGTCATCCGGAAAACATAGCATGGATATCTCTCCGAATATGAGCAATTACAGCGTCCAAGCCTCTACCAGCAGTGGCAGGACCTCCGGCTAACTCTTGGAATAGAGTCCCATGTCTTGACCCAGCTGCGATAGGCGATCCAGTCCAACCTGCCGCTCCGCATCGCGACGCTGCTTATAAGCCATGAGATCGTCAAAGCGGATACGCCGGTGAGATCCTGTCTTCACATACGGGATCTCACCCGCGTTCAGCAGGTGCACAAGGTATGGGCGCGAGACATTGAGGACATCAGCCGCCTGCTGCGTTGTCAACTGCTTGTGGACCGGAATGACCGTCACAGCTTGATCCTGTGCCATGGCATGGACCACCTGGCGCAGTAGGTGGACGACAGCCTCAGGCAGGTCGATCTGCTCTCCACCAGGGCCGACAACCTTCGGAGTGCCACCACCCCCGGTTTCAAGAAGATGCTCCAGCCTCGCCAGCGCGTCTCGCTCGTGCTCTGACACCGCCATAGGTCCACGCTCTAGCACAGGAAGCGCCATGATGAGATTCCTTTCTCTGGCGCTGTGCGCCGTGCCGCCCACCACCGCCAGGTTCAGCTTAGCCATCATTCGAAATAAACGCAACTGCACGGGAAGTATGCTGGGTATGCGGTGTCTGACTAGGGGATCAATTCACACGATGCAGGGCAGAGGGAAAGCGCTCCCCTCTGCCCTGCATCGTGGGTGACGTGACGGGCGCTTGCCTCCAGTGGGGCCGCTCTAGCAGCAGGCGCCCCCGTCGGCTGGGTCACAGCAACCGCCGCCTTCTGCTGGGTCGCAGCATCCGCCTCCATCGCCCGGATCGCAGCAGCCACCGCTTGCCTGGTTCTTCACGTTGAGATTGTTCATGGCGCTCCTCCTTGGGAGATATCGGTCAGCGGCGACACCTTGTCGTCGCACCTTAGTAGACGGGGCTTTTGGCAAAAGGACGCAAAGGGTAGTGGGTCAGGCGGCGGTGGCACTGCGGCAGCAATCCACGGCGCAGGAGCCGCCCGCGCAGCAGGCGCAGAGGGGCTGGGCCTGGTCCAGGATGAGCCCGCCCCGACGGTCGAACTCCAGGTGGCAGCACTCCAGCAGCAACTCCTTGAGCTTCTCCCGCGCCCGCTGCACGCGGGACTTGGCGCCCGACACGGAGATGCCCGCCCGGTTCGCCAGCTCCTGCTGAGTGAGGCCGTCAAACTCCGTC
>JALYMD010000167.1 GCA_030773875.1 Chloroflexota bacterium
CCCGTGTCCTGTTCTTCCCTGTCTAGGGCTGCGAGCAGGACCGCTAGGAGACCCGCACCTGCCCCGGCGCCAAGCACAATCTGGAGGTTCGTCGGTGACGCTTCGGTTCTCTGCATGCGAATCACCCCGCTTTCGTGTCCAACCGTCCTCGGCATGAATTCTAAGGGAAGATGGGACTGTAAGGGCACCGGCCGGAGATCGGCCCGTCGCGTCGACCGGCGCGCAGAGCGTCCAGCGAGCCACCGCTCGTGCGGTCAGAGGGAGGTTTATGACATACAGAGCTTGGTGCCCGGTTGTCCATTGGCCGTTTCCATCCGTATACTCGGGCCGAGCATGGGAAGCACTTTCGATCGTTCGTTCTACGATGTGGTTGTCATTGGCGGGGGGCACGCCGGCTGCGAGGCGGCGCTGGCGGCTGCTCGTGCAGGTTGCTCCACCCTGATACTGACCCCAAACCTGGACCGCATCGGCTTCATGCCGTGCAATCCCTCAATCGGGGGACCAGGTAAGAGCCACTTGGTCGCGGAGATCGACGCCCTAGGTGGCGAAATGGCCCGGGCCGCCGATCGCGCGGCTCTCCAAGTTCGCGAGCTCAACACCAGCAAAGGCCCTGCTGTCCGCGCGGTCCGGGTCCAAGCGGACAAGAGCCTCTACGCCCTAGCGATGAAGGAAGCGCTCGAGCTCCAGCAGGGTCTCCACCTGCGCCAGGATGAGGCCGTGTCGCTCCTCCTGGAGAGGCAGGACGGTGAGCGCATGTGGGCGCGCGGCGTCGAGACGCGGGTATCCGGCACCATCGCCGCCTCTGCAATTGTCATCACCGCGGGCACCTTCTTTCGGGGTGCGATGATCGCCGGTGAGCATCGCCAGCCGGGCGGGCGCTGGGGCGACGCCGCCGACACGAAACTCGCCGGCTCCCTCGCCGAGATCGGTCTCGCTCTACGGCGCTTCAAGACAGGCACGCCGCCGCGAATCGACGCTCGCACCATCGACTTTGCTGCAATGACTCCTCAGCCTGGCAGCGAAGAGCTCTGCTGGCTCAGCCGCGACGGAGAGCTTGGACGGCTTGATCTCCTCTCCTTGCCGCCGCTTGCCGCCCACCCCCGCCTTCCCACCCCGGGTGGTTGGCGCCCCCAGCTACCGTGCTGGCGCGAAGAAACAAACCCCGCCGCCCACGCATTGATTCGCGCGAACCTGCACCGGGCGCCAATGTTCAACGGATCCATTGACGGCGTTGGTCCCCGCTACTGCCCTTCCATTGAAGACAAGGTGGCTCGTTTCGCCGACAAACCGTCCCATCCCATCTTCCTCGAGCCGGAGGGGTGGCGCACGACGGAGTACTACGTCCAGGGGCTGAGCACGAGCCTGCCGACCGATGTCCAGGAATCCGTGTTGCGATCGATCCCGGGCTTATCCCGATCGCACGTCACGCGCTACGGCTACGCCGTCGAGTACGACGCCCTGGATCCCGCCGAGCTTACGCCGTCGCTTGAATCTCGCCGGGTCGCATCTCTCTTTCTTGCGGGCCAGGTCAATGGCACATCCGGATACGAAGAGGCGGCGGGGCAGGGTGTCTTGGCCGGGTTGAACGCGGCGAATCGAGTTCGCGGCCGCGCTGCCGTGGTATTGCGGCGAGTCCAGGCGTACCTCGGGGTGATGGTGGACGATCTGGTCTCGAAGCCGTTCGATGAGCCCTACCGGATGCTCACCTCCCGCGCCGAGTACCGTCTCCTGCTCCGTCCGGAGACGGCAGGTCGCCGGTTGAGCCGGCTTGCGTACACTGAAGGATTGATTGACAGCCGTCGGCTAGGAGAAATCGAGCAAGAAACGAATGAGGCGGTGGATCTCCATGCCTTCTTCGCCACCCGCTGGTTCGCCCCGAACCCCCGGCACGATGCTGCTTTGGCGGCCGCCGGTCTCGCACCGGTAAGCCGGAGCATGGATGGCGTGGAGCTTCTCCACCGGCCGGAAGCGACCGTCGCAGGACTCGTAGCGGCCCTCGTCCACCTCGGGGATGAGGAGGCATTCCTTCCCCAGGCTCATGTGTGTCGCCAGATCGAGAACGACATCAAGTATGGCGGCTTCATCAGTAAGGCGAACCGCGAGGCCGACCGCCATCGGCATCTTGAGGACAAACGGCTACCCGAAGAGATCGACTACCTTGCCGTGGCAGGACTCCGGACGGAGGCCCGAGAAGGGTTGAGGCGTTATCAGCCCCAGACGGTCGGCCAAGCCAGCCGGCTAGCAGCGGTAACCCCTTCTGATCTGGCAGCGCTGCTCGTCCACGTCAGGGTGGGCGAGGCGCCAGCGCGATGAACATTCTGGTCGTCTCGGATGTCCACGCCAACCTGGTCGCGCTTGAGGCCGTGCTCGCAGACGCGGGCAGCGTCGACGCGCTCTGGAATATTGGGGACACCGTCGGCTATGGACCCCGGCCTGGGGAATGCCTGGACGTGATGATCGACCGCGAGGCGAACCCAGCGCTCGTCGGTAACCACGACCTCGCCTGCCTCGGGCGGCTGAATCTCGCTGAATTCAACCCCGTTGCCCGGGCTGCGGCGGAGTGGACCGCCTTGCGGCTCAGCCCGGAGCACAGGGCGTATCTCTCTGATCTGCCACCCCTGACGACCGCCCACGGCTACACGCTGGCCCACGGAAGTCCCCGCGCACCCATTTGGGAGTACATCACCAGCGCCTCGCTGGCGACGGCGAACTTCCCGCACTTCGACACGGATGTCTGCCTAATCGGTCACACGCACGTCGCCATGTACGCGGAACTCTTACCCCACCGGGCGGCGGCGGATGTGCGGCCGTTTCAGGATGGGGAGACGCTAGACTTGTCATCCGCTCGTTTCCTCGTCAACCCGGGTAGCGTCGGTCAGCCGCGGGATCGAGACCCTCGTGCCGCCTACGCCATCCTTGACACAGAGCGACGGACGATCACAGCGCACCGGGTTGAGTACGACATTCGGGCGACTCAGCTTCAAATGGCGCAGTCAGGCTTACCTGAGGTTCTGATCCAGCGTCTGGCGTACGGCACATGAGGTGCGGTACCCGCCGGCACCAGCGTTGCACCAGGGGTAGGGACGCCGCCATACTTGCGGCTGATCCATGTCCGCGCCCACCTAGTGGAGCGTCAAGGGTGAATTGCTGGGTAGAGGCGTTTGAGCTTGATCCGGGCGTCGGCGGTGGTGAAGCGCCAGTTCACGACGGCGTGCGCAGCGTTGCGCCGGTCCGCCCAAGCCGCGGCC
>JALYMD010000168.1 GCA_030773875.1 Chloroflexota bacterium
CGGTTGCGGCACCCGCAGCAGGATGCCCCAGATATCGGTCACATCCTCGCTTCCCTGGGGAGGGCGGCTCTCCCCCCGCTCCTCGAGCCGGGCCCTTGCGACGAACTGTGGCCCGACATGGGTGGCAATGATCGCCGTCGGATGCATATCTGCCCCATAGAGAAACAGGAACTGCTGCCTGTCGATGGTCGCCTCCATGCCTTCCTCCCTGCTCAGCTCATCGCTCACCCTGCCCCCCTTCGTTCCCGCGCCCGTAGTTGGCACAGGCGGCCATCATACGCGGGCCAAGTCCCAACGCTCCCTCTTGCCGTGGCTCTTGCCGACATCGCGGTCACAAAGGCCAACTGGGAAGCAGGATGACCATGCTAAAAAGGAGGTGGCTCAAGGGTCAGTCCCCGCAACGGTGGCTCCACCGGCGCGTGCCGCGCCATCACCAGCACACCGAACCGGCCCAGACCGCCGGGATCAATCAAGCGCAACGTGGCCGCCTGGGCGGCGTAATAGTCCGCCGGTGACATCGTCGGATCGGTCTGCAGTCGGACAAGGAAGTCGCCGAGACCGAGAGCAGCCAGGAATGCTCCCTGGGTCGTCAACCCGGCCGTCTCCAACCCGATCGACCTGCCGGCTCGCTCCAGCGCCGAGAAATCCACATGAGCGGTAAGGTCTTGGGTCCCGATTCTGATATACGGATCATCCGTAACCGTGTGTCCAGCATAGCCGCGTAAGGTGCCCTGGAGACGATGGCCCTGGTAGAGGATGGTGGCCGGATACCCGTAATCGAGCACGATGACGTATCCGCGGCCGATCCCCTGCCCGACCCCCGCGAACCAGTCCACCGCGGCCGGGCTGACCTCGACCACGTCGCCCTCCGCGAGCGTCACCCCCGCCGCCATGAGATGCTCCCATGCCTCCGTGACCCTGGGGCTGGAAACCTCACCCTCCTCCTCGTCGAACCCCTCCCCGTGCCGGACCACGTAGATCTCCCGTGGTCGACTGGACCGTACGACAAGCCGGTGGACCGGGAAGGCATCGGCGACCTCGTTCGCCAGGACGACACCCTCGATCGGGGGGAGTGGCTGCCCTGGCTCCGCGGTCTCTTCCGCCACGATACCCCCGAGGCCAACCTCCTGCATCGCCGCCATTGCTTCGTGGAGGCGATGACGATTCGCTTCGACCAGCCGATAGCGGAGGGCAGCACGGGCGTCCGGTACCTCGGTCGTAAGGCCGGCGATGAGGTCGTAGGCGAGCCCGCCGACTCCAGCCCCGTACTCCCGCACGGTGAATGGCCGCGGCCGCCCGAGCCGCTCCCAGCACTCCGCGACTTGTCGAGCGAGGGTCAAGCCGAAGAAGGGGTGGCTCTCCGGTGCCGTCAGGAAGTCGCCGCTCCGCCCGGGGCGTCGCGCGGGTGTTAGGTAGTAGCCATGCTCCGGGTGGTACAGCGCCAGTTCCATGAACCGCGCGAAGGGGAGGCGTCCGCCGGCAGCGTTGATCGCGGCGTGGATCGCCTCAATCAAGGCCGGGTTCCCAATATCGTCAGGCATGGTCTGGGGCAGGGAACTGGAGGCATCTGTCATGGTCGAGGATTGTAGCCCCTCCTGTCATTCCGGCTCCCGGCGGGTTCCCGCGGGCGATCGAACGCGTCAACTCTCACGCAGACGGCGAATTGGCACAGAAATTGATAAGGTGCATCCGCCGGCCGGCGCGTCGGCGTGATGGGGCTGCTCCGCGTCGGCAGCTTCGTTCAGTGGCGGGAGGGCATCGGCTGGTGGCGAGGCATCGGGGAAGCGGGGCGTCCGAGAGCAGCAAGACGCGAGAGCAGGAACTCAGCGTAACTTGGGAAGAACGCCGGACGGAAACCGAGCGGCACAATACCGCCTTCGTGGTCGGTGCCCTGATCGGCGGCCTGGCAGGATCGACAGCCGCCCTCTTCTGGGCACCCCAATCCGGCCACCAGACGCGCGAGCAACTCGCGAGCTATGTCGGCATGGCGTCCCAACGCGTCACTGATCTCAGTGCGCGAATCGGTCTCGGCGCTGGCCAGGGAGCGGGGTCTATCCGGACCCGCGCTGCGGCGCTCGGCTCCCGGGTGCGGGTCGATCTCCGTCCTGCGACACTGCAAGCGAGCGACACGGCACCGAGCGAGGCGAGGACAGTTGGCCTGACTACTCCGACGCCGGTCGTCGCCCCGGTTGATGGCCCGGGAGTGCAGGACGCCGAGCCAATCACCGGACTGGATCCCTCCCTTGCCCTGACCCCAGACCTCGCAGGCACCGGCACCGCCACAACCAGCGTTGGACCGGAGGTGGCCGACGAAGAACGTGTTCTGGGTGACGACGTGCCGCCAAACATGGATCGGTAACGGCGGTGCGGCACTGGGTGCCGCAAATGATGGAACGCGTAGAAGCACGGCGCGACTGGAGCGGCGCAAGCCGCGGATACGACGAGGAGAAGCGCGATGATTGGGCGAGCACGCACGGCACTGAAGTTCTTCGTCTACGGCCTGCTGATCGGGTTGTTCTTTGCCCCCCGCAGCGGTGAGGAGACCCGCAACCGCGTCCTCGCTTGGGCCAACCAGGCCGTCAAGGACACCATGGGGAGCATCTCCGGGGGCGAGGGACAGGCCTAACGCGTTAGTGAGAGCGCCGGTCGAGGCCGGCGCTCTCACCAACGGTCGAAGCGGCGGGAAGCACCACCGGAATATGTCCTCCCCGTGCTGTGAGACAGGGTGAACGCAACGCCACTATCCGCGGTCACGTGACCCGATGTGAGCCGGGGCAGACACCGGCAACAACGGGCCACGCGCGTTGGTTGATCACCCCACCGGGATGTCTGCTCGGAAGCATCCCGTGAACGTCACTCCACAAGGGCCGTTGAACCCCATTGACGGGGGGGAAGCGAGACACCCTGCGACGGAGGATATGGGACCTGATCGGTCACGGCACGACCCGCTGCCTGCGGTTGAAGCCGTTCCGTCCGTCCCGCTGGATCGCGCAACAATCCAATGATGGAGTGGATCACCGGTCTAAGACGCCCCGGTGGCACCGAGGAGAGCGAGCCTTTGTTCCCGATCGGCGATGAGAACCGGGCGCAGCGGCTCACCCCTGTCGTCAACTACGCGTTGATTGCGCTCAACGTCCTGGTCTTCCTCTACCAGATTACCTTGCCAGACACCCGCGCCAACCCTGCTCTCACCGAGTTCGTCTTTCGCTGGGGTGCGGTCCCGATCGAGATCTCTCACCGCCAAGATCTCCACGCCCTGGTGACCTCCCAGTTCCTCCACGGCGGCTGGCTGCACATTGCCGGCAACATGCTCTTTCTCTGGGTCTTCGGAGACAACGTCGAGGATACCCTGGGTCATGCTAGCTACCTCATCTTCTACCTGCTCGGCGGGGTTGCCGCTGCGCTGGCCCAGGTCTTCATCGACCCCGAGAGCCAGATCCCCTTGGTCGGTGCCAGTGGTGCGATCGCGGCGGTGCTCGGGGCCTACATCGTGCTTTTCCCCCGGGGCAAGATCCGGACGGCCGTGTTGATCGGGTTCATCCCCATCATCTTCTTGTTGCCGGCCTGGGTTAACATCGGGCTCTGGATCGTGCTCCAGTTCGTCAACGGCTTCGCCTCGCTGGGCGTCCGGACGGAGGAGAC
>JALYMD010000169.1 GCA_030773875.1 Chloroflexota bacterium
GGACGCATCAGCGTCAGATATGGGGCGACGAACGCCCACTCGTCATCGCTCACATCACTCGGGTAGGGTTTGCGAACCTTCGTTTCCATCGCCCAAGCCTACCAAGTTCCTAACACGCTCTAGGAACGCTATGGAGTCGGCGCGATTTCCGGTTTCCGCGCTCGGTCCTCGGCGCTCGGTCCTCGGCGCTCGGTCCCGCGTGGAACGGCCGCACAAGGAACGATCCGTCCCCCCGCTCCACGACCCAGACAGGGCGGATCTCCACGTTCCCTTGTGGTCCTGGATCCTAAGGAAGCCCTTGAGATCCGGCTTTGGGGGCGTGATCGGCTTGCCCTCTATGATCAGCGTGAATCTATCTTTGACGGAGTCGCGTCGGGTGATCATGGCGCTGGTCTCGGTGAGGGAGACCGGACGGCCTGGGCCACCTTTGCGGCCCAATACTGGGGTTAGCCGACCGTCCCCGGGCGGCGCGACGAAACCCCGAAGTGATCGCACCGGCCGACCCCACAGCGACCCTCCGAGGCGGCTCACAGCCTCGTCGTAGGCGTCACTGGCCGGCCGCAAGGCGGAACACGGGTGCGATCATGCGATCGAGTGGTCGCACTCCTGATCGCACCCGGTGCGCCAGCGCAAGGTGGATCCCTCCCGCGGGTGGTTGATGACTTCCCCCTCCTGAATGTCCCGCCGGCCTCCCGGCCACCCGGTCGGAAAGGGCCAAGGAGCGGACTGCCTACGCCTCGCCAGGCTCCGAGCGCCAGCCCAACCTCCCCAGCAGGCCGTACCACACGAGCACCCGGTCGGCCACGGCCAGCTCTCCCGGTAGACCTCAAGGAACTCCGCTTCCTCGGGGGTCTGGGGTCCGAGCACTGGCATGGCTAGCTGATCGTCAGGGGTGCTCAAAAGCCGACGTCGCAGAAACAGCGGTCGCAGGTTCCGTTAAAGTCACTGGAGGTGCAGGGCGTGCCTAAGGTGCTGCAGTGGCAGGCCACGCACACCGATTCTCCAACCTTCTGTTCGAGGCAGGCGTTCCCGTCACAGCAACTCCCCTCCCGGTTGATGACGTCCGGCTGGCACGTCTCTCCCGATCCCGCGCGGGCGACGTCACATGCCTCCTCCAGTTCGGCGAACTCCGCGTCCGATTTGGCCTGCTTCGCCTCCAGTTCGGCTCGTTTCTCCAGGCAGTACTCGGCGTCCTTCTCGTCCTCCTCGTCGGCCGCCACCCGGGCGACGGCACCCAAGGCGAATGCCACCGCGCCGCCGCCCAGCAGCGCCCGCAGCACGTCCCGGCGCGACCGGTTCCCCGCCAGCGCTTTTGCCAACTCGTCGAAGCGGTGCCTGTCCATGCCATCCTCCTAGATACGCCAGCAGCCGCGACCGAAGCCGGTCGCGGCAGGATCCGTTGTTGGTGCGTGTGCTCGATCCGAGAGGACGGGAAGCGGCGACGATAGGGGGTTTTGACCCAGGCGTGTCCTCGATCTCCCCTGGTTCCTCGTCGACCAGTTCCGGCGGTGGTGTCTTGATGGTGAGCACGAGGACAATGCTCAAGGCCTCCGCCGGACTGTCACCCCAGGAATCGGCCGACGCCTCACGACTCACCCACGGGGCGACGGTTGCGGCTCAGCAGCGGGGATGCGTGCGGCCGCCGCCCAGGCGCCAGACCCAGCCGCGCTCCCTGGCGTAGCACATCAGGTCGTCCAGGTTCGTCGCGTCCACGCCTGCTCGGGCCAGCAGGGTGCGGTGCGGGCAGCGGCCGGGCTCGGCTTCTCGGCGGGGCGGACCGCGGCTGGGGGCGTGGTCGGGCAGAGCGGTCGTCGGCGTGCTTATGTTGGCCAGGATAGCGTGCAGGCTCACCGGTAAATCGCTGATCGGCCGTGACCGTCTCCTGCTCGTCTGGCGGCGGCCGCGCCCGGACCCTGGCGCCGCTCAACGGATTCGCCCGGGAAGCCGTACGATGAAGGCAATCGTCGCCTTCGTGGGGCCGTGCGTCCGTCAGAGGGAGGTCCGTCATGCGGCCACTCGCCTCCGTGTCGTTCGCGTTCGCGCTCGCCGTCGTCCTGGCCATGGGTGATAGGCGCCCGCCAGCGACCCTCCTCCAGGGCGTGGCGGTTACCGGGTTCGCCACCCCGGTGGCGCAGGGGTCTCCAGGGGTCGCCTCCCCGGCGACCTCCCCTGCGGCCAGCCCGGTGGCGCGCTCGCCGGCGGAGACGCAGGCATTCTGGCGCGGCGTCTGGACCGGGACGACGGCGGACGGGGGGTCGCTGTTCTTCCTGCACAACGGCACGATCGTGACGAGCCTGCAGATCTCGGTCCGGTGCCCCCAGCCGTATACGCGCCGGTACGAGTCCCCCCCGTTGCGCGCATTGGGCGGGACCCCCATCCCCCCACCTCCCGCCGCCGAGGGATGGGAGTTCTACACGGAGATCCGGACGGACCCACCGATGTTGCGGTCCGGGGTGCCGACGGCGACGACGGGGCCGGAGCGGCTGGAGTTCAAAGCCAGGCTCGTCAACGAGCGGATGGCGGAAGGAGTGCTGTCGCTGACGCACGGCTTCGGGTGCGGGCAAGAGACCTTTGTCACCCAATGGACGGCGAGCAAGGCGTGACCGGGGATGGCTCGTCCTGGACGATCTCCTGCGTCCCGGGTTTCTTCCACGCTCCCGCCGCGGCGCAGCGAGTGCAACCGAAGCGAGCAACACCCCCGACGCGACACCACGCCGGCGACCGCCCCGCTGGGAGCCTCTAGGAGCGCAGAATCAGCCGGGAACTCCGCGTATCCGATCTACGACGGGGGCCGCTTAGTCCTCCTGGGGGAGGAATTGCACGACCTCGTCGATCAGCCACCGATCGTGCTCGTGGACGAAGGTGTTGTAGGAGGTGAACAATCCGTAGATTGGGTGGTCGATGACCACGAACGCGCCGACCCGCCCGTCGTCCAACTCCAGCACGTCGGTGATCGCGAGGATGGTGATCCGCTGCTCCGCCGGGACCACCGCGTCCCCCGTCTCCCGGCGCCCGGCTTCCAGAACCTCGCGCAGGTCCTCCTCCGGCATGGCGTTCTCCGCCGCCCCCCGTCGAAGGTAGTCCTCGGAGTAGAACGAGTAGGCACGTAGCGGGTCGGCGGCGTGGATACAGGCGAACAGTCCGCGCATCGTGGCGGTGATGGCGTTGATGGTCTGCTCGTCGGCAGGGTCGCCGAGCGGGATCTCGACGGTGGTCGTCGCTGGCGCGGACGCGGTCGGAGTCGCGCTGGCATTGATCGCGAGAAGCTCCTCGACCGAGCGCCCCTCCAATTGGCACTCAGCCGGGTCGGGGGTGACCGGGAAGATTCCACTCGCCGGCGCAACGGCGTGGGTGGGCGAGGTGGCTGGTGTTGTCCCTTGCCCGGCACCCGAGGACGCCTCCAGTACGGCAACGCGCGCCCGCAGGTCCTCAATTTGGGTTTGCATGAAGGCCGTGTGCTCCGTCTGCTCGGGGAGCGGTTTCCCCAGCATCGCTGTCTGCGTCTCTAGCGCCACGACGCGGCCCTCGAGGAGGGCATGCTCGGTCGTCGTGTGCACGGCCACGGTCGCCTGCAGTGCGGCGACCGTGGCGGCGAGGTCGACGACGTCGACCGGTGATGCCGCCGGTGTTATCT
>JALYMD010000170.1 GCA_030773875.1 Chloroflexota bacterium
GTGCTGCACGACCATTCCCCGCTGATCGAGCACCAGAACCCCCGCTGCGTCATCGCTGTCATGGTCATCATGGAGCTCTTGGTGGAGGGTCGCCGCTCTGAGTCCGGCGCCCACGTGCGGGGCGACCCTGCGTATGAAAGCAACCTCGCGAGGGTCGAAATCCGGACGTCCCTTCTCACGATTCAGACACAGGTCGCCCCAAAGTTCGGTGCCCGTGCTCAACGCGCCGCGCAATTCGTAGCCGAACCCGGCCGGACCGATCAGCTCTCGATACCGCAGGGCGCGCTCGAGTTCGCCTCCCGTGGCCTCCGAGAGCAGCCCGACCGGAATGCGATTTCGCGCCATCCAGTTGAACTCGAGGATATCGTCCTCAAAGCAGACGTGTTCGAGGAAGACGCGAAGTCCTCGCTCGTCCCCCATCGCTTCGACGAGCGCGTCCGTGATGAGACCGCTCGAAGGATCCATGGTGAAGGCGACGTACCCGTCAAACGGGACGGCGCTCTTCATCCGCTCGGTCACCCGCTCGCGCAGCGTCGCGGGGTCAAGTCCTGCATAGCAGAGCCGCTTCACCTCGGTGAAGATGCGGTCGTTGGCGAGATCCATTGCTTTCATGGCTCTGTACCCCGAATACGGCTGCTACGGCTCCAATCCAGCCGGTTAACCCCGCCTCCATTGTAGCGACGACGCAAATCCCCCAAAGGAGGGATGGGCCTGCCTCTCAGAATTGAATAACGTCAGCCAGGAACGTGATTGTGGTGGGGCGTGCAGGATGCCCCTCCCGGAAGGAAAAGGAGGATTAAGAACATGATGACCGCGACACCGAACGCACTCGGCGTTAGCCATCAGCCCGCTGGTGATGGAAGAAGCGGAATGGGCAATCCAACGACTGGAGATGCGGTCCGGCAACCTGTGGGTGTCGTCAGGCAGTGCTACGAGGCGGTCGGCCGTGGGGACGTCCCCGGGGTGCTCGACCTCCTGACCGACGATGTGGAATGGACGCTCCAGGGCCCCTCCGTGATTCCGTTCGCCGGCTCTCGCCGCGGGCGGGGAGGTGTTGCGGAGTTTTTCTCCTTGGTCGGGGACACCCTCGAGTTCCACGAGTTCCAGCCTCGCGAGTTCGTCGCGCAGGGCAACACCGTTGTCGTCCTAGGCCACGAGCGCAGCCTCGTCAAGCCGACGGGTCGCACATTCGAGCAGGAGTGGGCTCACATCTACACTCTCAGGGACGGCAAGATCGCCAGGTTCCGGGCGTTTGAAGATACGGCTACCCTTGCAGGCGCATTCAGCGCAGGGTGAGCTCGGCGTGCAAGCGGAGGAAGACCAGGCCGGTCCGCCAATGTCACCGAGGCGCTGAGGCTCGGAGGAGCAAATCAGGGGCGGTGTTCGAGCGGCGAAGGGAAGACATGCGGCTACTGGCCTGCGCCGCCCGGTTATCCGAGGTGACGCCTAGGTGTCAGGGGTCTCCCGGCAATTGAGCGCTCAGGGCAACATTCTGCGACCAGCAGATCACTCGCCTTTGGGCAGTAAGTCGACCGCTCAAACGCGACAGCTCCAAGCGAAGGTTACGTCCTGGATACCGGTGTCTGTGATTGCACCTGGAAGACGTAGCCGGTGAGGGGGACAAGGGTTTGCAAGGGCGCTTTGTCCGGCAGGCTCCCGTCTGCATCTACGACCAGGTCGGCCGTCATCGTGGCATCAAGGAGCGGTGTCAGCACGTAGTTCCCGGCGGCAAGTCCCGTCTCCGTGCCGGAGAGCGACACCGCGTCAGCGGGATCCGTCCCAAGGTTGAGGACGACGAGCACCGTCTCTTCCTTGCTCTGCCGCAGATAGGCGGCGACGGCACCTTTGCTTGTCTCGAGCGGCACGAAGTCGCCGTGGGCGAGGGCCGGGTGCTCGGTGTGGAGGTGGATCAGCTTGCGGTAGTGGTTCAGGAGCGAGGCGGGGTCCTCCGCTTGGGCAGCGACGTTGACCGTGCCGGCGTCGTCCTGGAGGGGTTGCCAGGGGTCGCCGCTGGTGAACCCGCCGCCGGGGCCGGCGCTCCACTGCATCGGGGTTCGGATCCGTTCGTCCGGCTTGGTGCCGGTCATGCCGATCTCTTCCCCATAGTAGACGAACGGCAGGCCGGGCATCGTCAGCAGGGCCGTGGCGGCGATCTTGGCCTTAGCCACGTTCCCGTCGAGGACCGTCATTGTCCGCGGTTGGTCGTGGTTGGTCAGGAACGGCGCCCAGCGCTGGTC
>JALYMD010000171.1 GCA_030773875.1 Chloroflexota bacterium
CAGATGGTCTCCGCCAGCTATATGGAAACGCCAGAAGCAGTCGTGCGCACCGGGGTCAACCGCACATCGATCTGGGGTGACCCTGAGTACCAGAAGTTGGTCAACTTTACAGAGGACTACGTGGACGTAGTTCTCACGTCGCTGAAGGAAGACACCGATCCGGACTGGCGACCGCGGGTGCCCCAGTGGCCCGAGATCGGGGAAGTCTCAGCCATTGCAGTTCAGGCCGCTCTCACCGGCCAGAAGATGCCACAGCAGGCCCTGGACGATGCCAACGCGGAGATCGTTCGGATCATGGGGGGGTAGCAGCCGGTCAGAATTCGAGGCAGCGCGAAGGTGACAGAATCGGGGAGTCGGTCGGTGGCGGTGACGAGTCAAGCTGTTACCCGCCAGCCGCTACGGCCGGGAACATCCGGTCGCAGCCGGCTGCAAGCGCAGGAGGCGAAGTTCGCTTGGCTGATGATATCGCCAAGCTTCCTCGTGATGCTCCTGATTGGATCCCTGCCCCTCGCCACGCTGATCGTGATGAGCTTCGCGCGCATCGACCTGGCTAGCACCCGCCCCGAGGCGTTCGTCGGGCTCGACAACTTCGTCCGGATGCTTCGCGACGACCGGTTCTGGCACGCCCTTCGCATCATGCTCGTCTACACGGTCTCCAGCGTGACGCTCCAGCTAATGATTGGTCTCGCGCTGGCATTGGCCCTGCTCCGACCGGTGCGCGGCCAGGGTGTGCTACGGGTGGCAATCCTCCTGCCGATGATCCTCGCGCCGGTGGTCGTCGGGCTGGCATGGCGAACGCTGATCCTGACGCCCGACTACGGCATCATCGACTTCGTCGTGCAGACCCTCGGCTTCGGCTCGCAACCCTGGTTGACCGATCCCACGTGGGCGTTGGTTTCGGTCATTGTCATCCACACCTGGCAGTGGACGCCTTTCGCCTTCCTCGTCTTCACGGCCACCCTCCACGCGCTTCCACAGGAACCGTTCGAGGCAGCCATGATCGATGGCGCCGGTGCCTGGCAGCGGTTCCGCGACCTGACCCTCCCGCTGCTGTGGCCAACCATTATCGTCATCGTGATCATGCGGACGATGATTGCGCTGCGCGCTTTCGACGCGATCTTCTCGGCGACAGGCGGCGGGCCAGGTACGGCGACGGAGATCCTGTACTTGTACGCCTACCGGGTGTCGTTCACCAGCCTGACGCTGGGCTACGGCGCCGCTGTCGCGACGGTGCTGCTGGTCGTGACCGCTATCATCAGCGCGTTGCTGTTCCGCCTCCGCACCCAGGGTTGATGGAGAGACTCACCCAGTGATGAGCATACGGCACGCTAACCATCGACTCGCGGCCAACGCACTGACCTACGTCCTGCTGGTAGCAGCGATCCTAATCTGGGCATTCCCCGTCCTCTGGGTCGTCTTGACCTCGATCAAGCCGCGGACGGACATCTTCACCAACCCGCCGACCTTCTTCTTCCTCCCGACGCTCGAGCACTACGTGGCGGCGCTGAACACCCGCGGGATCGTTGCGAGCATCCAGAATAGCCTGATCGTAACAGTGGCCAGCACGGGGCTGGCGATTTTGGTCGCGGTTCCTGCGGCCTATGCATTCGCCCGGCTACGCTTCCGCTTCAAGGTGCCCCTGTCCTTCTACACACTGTTCATGCAGATGGCGCCACCGATAGGTCTCCTGATCCCCTACTTCTTCGCCCTCAACCGCATCCGGCTGCTGGACACGTACCTCAGCCTGATCGTGATCTACCTCACCTTCACGCTACCGTTCAGCATCTGGATCATGATCACCTACTTTCAGGACGTGCCCAGGGAGCTTGAGGAGGCAGCCGCCGTGGATGGCGCCTCGCGGTTCGCGGCCTTTGCGAGCATCGTCGTGCCCCAGGTCCGTGGCGGCATCGCCGTGACCGGGATCTTTGCCTTCATTAACGCCTGGAACGAATTCCTCTACGCGGTCGTTCTCACCGGTCCGGACACGCAGACGGCGACCGTCGCGATCTTTAGCTTCCTTGGCGCATCCGAGAGTCGCTGGGGACCGTTCACTGCCACCGCGACGATGATCATGGCGCCGGTGGTCGTGGTGGCGCTCGTGGCGCAGAAGCAGATCGTGCACGGGCTGAGCCTCGGCGGGGTCAAGGGATAACCGAATGTTGATTCGCACATTAAGCGGTGGACTGGCGAAAACCACGAGCCGCGGGGGGTACACAGCATGAACGTGGTCTTCATCTCGATTGACAGCCTGCGCCGAGACTTCTTGAAAGTCTATGGGCAGCCCATCGAGATCGACGTGCAAACGCCAAACTTCGACCGTTTCGCCGAGCGGGCCTTAATCTTCGACACCCATTACGCTGGCAGTCTGCCGTGCATGCCCGCGCGCCGCGAGTTCTTCTCGGGCATCCAGGAGTTTCTCTGGCGCCCGTGGGGACCGATGGAGCCGTTCGATACGCCACTTGCCCGCGCCGCCCGCGGGGCCGGCGCGGTGACACAACTCGTGAC
>JALYMD010000172.1 GCA_030773875.1 Chloroflexota bacterium
CGCGTTATCTCCACCCGCTTGATCGTTGACGACGGAGGTCGCTATTTCGGACCCTACACCTCCGCCGGGTCGGCCTACAAGACGCTCAACCTGCTCAACCGGTTGTTCCCGTACCGGAAGTGCGAGAAAAAGATCACGGGGCACGACGACCTGTGTCTCTACTTCCATATGCACCAGTGCACCGCGCCGTGCATCTCCAACGTTGACCATCCGACCTACATGCAGGCTATCGACCGCGCCGCTTTGTTCCTTGCCGGTCGGGGCGAGGAAGTGCTGGCGCCGCTTGAGGAGGAGATGCACCAGGCCGCCGATGCCTGGAACTTTGAGCGCGCGGCGGAGCTGCGGGACCGCATCGATGCGGTCAGGCATGTTTTGGAGCGGCAGAAGATCGTCAGCCCGAACGGGACCAACGCCGACGTGATAGCCGTGGCGCAGGGCGCGGGTGGGGATGCAGGGGTGCAGGTCGGCTTTCTGCGAAACGGCAAGATCCTCGGCTCTGAGTTCTTTCCGATGCAGGCGATGGTCGGGGATGAACCCGCCCAGATTCTGGCGGGATTCGTAGCTCAGTTTTACGCCGACGCCGCGCTGGTCCCGCCCCAACTCCTGCTCCAGCACCCGCTGCCAGAAGGAGAGGCGGTCGTGCTGGGGGAGTGGCTGCGGGAGCGCCGCGGTGGCCGGGTGGAGCTGCTGGTGCCGCAACGAGGGGAGAAGCGAGGCCTCGTCGAGATGGTCGCCAAGAGCGCCGAGGAGAATCTGGAGCAAAGCCGCCTCAAGTTCCTCTCGGATGAGCAGAAGATGACCGCCGCGATGACGGAGCTGGCCGACGCGCTGGACCTCCCCCGCCTTCCCCGCCGTATCGAGTGCTTCGACATCTCCAACACCCAGGGCACCAATCCCGTTGCCAGCATGGTGGTGTTCGAAGACGCGAAGCCGGCCAAAAAGGAATACCGCCGGTTCGCGATCAAGACGGTGGTGGGATCCAACGACTTCGCGATGATGCAGGAGGTGATCCGGCGTCGCTTTAAGCGAGCCGCCGAGGCGGATGAGGAAAAGGAGGGTAAGTGGACCACCCTCCCAGATCTCGTGATCGTGGACGGCGGCAAGGGCCAGTTGAACGCCGCCCTTGCGGCGCTGGAGGAGGTCGGGATGGCCGGCCAGGCGATCGTCGGCTTGGCCAAGGAGAACGAGGAGCTCTTCCTGCCGGGACGCTCCGATCCTGTTCTCCTACCACGGGACGCCCAGGCGCTGTTCCTGGTCCAGCGAGTACGTGACGAAGCTCACCGCTTCGCGGTCACGTTCCATCGTCAGCGGCGATCGAAGGCAGGGTTCCACTCCAAGTTGGACGATGTGCCGGGGATCGGCCCGAAGAAGAAGCAGGCCCTGATCCGCCAGTTCGGATCGTTGAAGGGCGTAAAGGAGGCGTCCGTGGTGGAGTTGACCACGGTCGACGGGATCACCCCGGCCCTCGCCGCCCAGATCAAGGCGACACTCTAAATGAGTCGTCTCGATGAGTTTAATGCCTCCGATCTGGTCTCCGAGGATGTCGCCTTCGATCAGAATGTCCACCACGTCCTCCCGCCCCCGCCCCCGGAACCGGGCGAAGAGCGTCGTCTCGTCATCCTCGACCGCTCCGATCCACAGGCGATCACCTGGGCGGCGGAGCGGCTCGCGACCGGCGGAGTAATTGCGTTCCCGACGGACACTGTGTATGGCATTGCGGCCTCGCTCGGGCGCGACGAAGCCCTACGCCGCGTCTACGCCGTCAAGGGGCGGCCGCCCGATCGCCCACTACCGGTGCTGCTTGCCTCGGTGGAGGCGCTGGACCGGGTCGCTCTGGACCTTGACCCCAAGGTCGGGCTGCTCCTGGAGCGGTACTGGCCGGGGCCGCTGACAGTGGTCGTTCCCGCCCGAGAGGGCATGCCACCCCAGGTGATCGGCCCGGGTGGCACGGTCGGGACACGGGTGCCGAATCATCCGATCGCCATCCGCCTCCTCGAGCAGGCGGGCGGGGCGCTTGCCGTGACCAGCGCGAACCGCTCCGGTCGCGCTCCGGCTCGCACCGCTCCTGAGGTGGCGGACGCCCTGGGTGAGGGGCTCGACCTTCTGGTCGATGGTGGACCAGCGCCAGGCGGCGTGCCCTCAACGGTGATTGCCTTTACCAGGGACGAACTGATCGTTCTTCGCGAGGGTGCCATTCCTGGCGACGAGCTCATCGCGATCTGGTCGTCGCTTGTCGATCCCGCCGACGCGAGCTAGGTCGCGGGCGGACATCGACCGCTCTAATCCTAGGATCTCGAGCCTCGTCGCCTCTTGATAATGCCCTCCTGGACAAGTGCGGCCCGCTGTTTGGCGCCTGGCCGTGGCGTCGAGCGGGTAATCCGGGTACAGTTTGCCGCCATTGGGGAGGAGTACGCCGCCGATGGGGATGGAATCGGGCGTTCGATCGAGTACGCAGGAAACGGGACCGCGGCCAACCGCGGTACCGGGTGTCGGTGTCCAGAGCGTCCGACAGCCCGCTTTTGGCTCCGGTATCGTCGTCAGCCTCATCGTCTTCGGGCTGGTGCTGGTCCTCGCGATCGCAGCGCTTGGGGATGCCGACGGAGACCGCATCCCCCTCTTGCAAACGACCAATGCTCTTTATTGGGGCCTTGCGGTGATCGTGGTGCTGGTGGCCGCCATTGGGGCACAGTACGCCGAGCGCAACGCTGCTCAAGCGGCGGCGGCGGTCGGGCACCCCAGGCCAGAAACCGCCATGGCCACGGCCTGGGCTGTTCCAGCGGTGGCGACGCTGGCGGCCGTGTTGCTCGTGGCAACGTATCACAACGGCCTGATGCTACTTGTCGGTCCCTTGATCGCCCTATTCGGAACCGCTGGGGCTCTGCTCTCGCGGGATCTTCTCGACGACGCCGGGGACACCACCCATCGGACCGCAACGGTCATTCACACGTTTGTCATCCACGCCATCGCTTTTCTCGCCCTCGGGGCGATCTACTACAACAAGCTTCCGACGTGGCTCTCTGCTCCATTTGTGGGGTTGGTGGGCGGCGTCCTCATCTTGGAGACCTTGGAGCGAGGCATCATCGCCCCGCCCCGTCGCGTCTTCTACGCGCTGCTTGGGGGCGGCGCGATGGCCGAGGCCATGGTGGCCGTCAACTGGTGGCAGACCCACGGCTGGAGCGGCGGCGCGGTCCTGTTGGTCTGTTTCTATTTGACCGCCGGGGTACTGCTCGCTCGGTCTCAACGCTCCAGAATCCGCTCCCGTGACCTCGTCGAGTTCGGCCTAGTCAGCCTCGTTGCCTATGTTGTCCTGGCGGCTACCGCTTAGTCCAGCCGGGATCGAGTGACCCCTATGTGCCCTTCGCGCTCCCAACACCCGGATCAGCCCGCCGACCGCTCCATCTATGAGGCCCTAGACCAACTTGATCGGCTGGAGGAGCTTTTGGAGGAGATGCAGGATCTGGGAGTCCGCTCCATCGAGGATGTCGAGCGACGCATCGCGGAGCTGGATGCCCTGGTGGGCGATGAGGATCCAGAGGAGGCGTAGATCTCGTCCCGCTTGGCACAAGGCTCTCTGGAAATCGTGCCGTTCGTCCTGCGCCGCCCCGCCGGTGCGCTGTGGGGAGGCAACCGCCTGTGAGCATGGATCTCTTTGAGGCTCATCGGAAAGAACAACTGGCCAGCCGGGCGCCGCTCGCGACACGGGTGCGCCCGCGCACCCTCGATGAACTGGTTGGGCAGGAGCATGTCGTCGGGCAAGGCACGCTGCTCCGGCGGGCGATCGAAGCCGACAAACTCTCCTCGCTGATCCTCTGGGGACCCCCCGGAACCGGAAAGACGACGCTGGCCCGGATCATTGCGAACTCCACGAAGGCCCACTTTGCGGCCGTCAGCGCGGTCACTTCCGGCGTGGCGGACCTGCGAGCCGCGATCAAGGAGGCTGGCAACCGGCTGGGCATGCAAGGACAGCGAACGGTGCTGTTTGTCGACGAGATCCACCGGTTTAACAAAGGTCAGCAGGACGCGATTCTGCCCCACGTCGAAGATGGCACGGTGATTCTGATCGGAGCCACCACCGAGAATCCGTCCTTCGAGGTCAACTCGCCCCTCCTTTCCCGTTCCCGCGTGGTCGTGCCGCGTCCGCTGACCGACGATCAAATTCGGACCTTGGTGGTACGGGCCCTTGGGGACCGGGAGCGCGGCCTGGGTGATCAGAATCTGAGTATCACGGACGACGCCCTCGATCTGCTGGTCAACTTCGCCAACGGGGATGCCAGGTTCGCCCTCAACACGCTGGAGTTCGCCGCGACCGGCACCGGCTACGGCGAGCGCCCGGAGATTACCGTTGATCTCGTACGGGAAGCAGCGCAACGACGGGCCGCGACCTACGATAAGGGTGGCGAGGACCACTTCGACACGATCTCGGCGCTGCACAAGACGCTGCGAGGTTCCGACCCGGACGCCTCGCTCTATTGGCTGGCGCGGATGCTGGAGCGGGGTGACGACCCGCTGTACGTCGCCCGGCGGCTCGTCCGATTCGCTTCAGAGGATGTTGGCCTGGCCGATCCTCAGGCGCTCACGCTAGCGATGGCGGCACAGGGAGCGGTTCACTTTCTTGGCCTGCCCGAGGGTGCTCTAGCACTTGCAGAGTTGACCGTCTACCTTGCTCTCGCCCCGAAGAGCAACGCTGTCTACGTCGCCTATAAGGGCGCCCAAGCTGACGTGGCGGAAACGCGTAACGATCCGGTGCCCCTCCACCTGCGCAACGCGGCAACGGGACTGATGAAGGCGGAGGGATACGGACGGGGCTATAAGTACGCGCACGACCATGAGGGCGGCGTCGTGGCCCAGCAGAACCTGCCCGAGAACCTGACCGGGCGTTGCTACTATCAGCCGACTGACCGTGGGTCGGAGGCGGAGCTACGGAACCGCTTGCAGCGCATCCGCGCGGTCTACGCGGCTGCCGAGGAATCGAGTTGATGGGCAGAATCGCTCCCCACAGTCCCCCTCGCCGGTCCCGTCACCTTTGGCCCCGAGAAACGTCTAGCCGGACTGTCCCCGTGGTGGAGCACGGATCATGACGGCCGGGCCCACGAGGGGCAAGCGGCGCGACGACCGGGGGCCGGAGGAGCTCCGACCGCTGGAGATCATTCCCGGAGCGGCCCCCTACGCCGAGGGGTCAGCGTTGATCAAACTCGGCCAGACACACGTCCTCTGTGCCGCGACAGTCGAGGCGAAGGTGCCTCGCTGGATGCTGGGGAAAGGGCGGGGCTGGGTGACCGCGGAATACAGCATGCTTCCCCGGGCCACCAAGGAGCGGACGCCACGTGAGGCGGCTGTTGGGAAGCAGGGCGGGCGGACT
>JALYMD010000173.1 GCA_030773875.1 Chloroflexota bacterium
CATCTATGTGGACGACTTCATTCGGGGCATCAAGCACATCTGCGCCATCATGGACCGCTTCGCGGCGGAGCCTGCATGAGCGCTGACCTGACCCTCTATCTGCCGAACGAGGACTGGTTCCGATTCAACCCACGGGGCATCCACGGCGCGCCCCACACCACGCGAGTGCTGGTCTGGGCTGCGAGGCTTGCCGACGCACTTGGAAGGCAGGACGCGATTCGACGGGAAGAATTGCTGTGGGCCGCCTCGGTGCACGATGTCGGCCGGATCGACGACGGGATCGACCGCGGGCATGGAAGCCGCTCGGCGGCCTGGGTGCGGGAGAAGCTCGTGAGCGAACGTCCCGAGACGGAACTTCTCGACTTGGAGTTCATCGCCGAACTCTGCAGCTGGCATGAGGTCCCGGACCAGCAGATTGAGCGTTTGAGTCTGGAGTTGGTGATCCTGAAGGACGCTGATGCGCTCGACCGGTGCCGCATCTTCGACCTGGACCCCACCCGTCTCCGGCTGGCGAAGGCAACCCAGTTTGTGGAAAGCGCGGAACGGTTTGAGCGGGCCACGAACACGTACGGCCGCGTGACGGCGGCGAATGTGCTGGATGCCGCGCTCAACCTCGGCTTTGCCATCTGAGCGTCATGCATTGACTTCATACCAAATCCGTCTGACAGGTGGTCCTTCCTTCCGGCGTCGGCATTTCCATGCCCGAGGATTCATTCCCGCGCTATACACCCACGACGCCCCTCCGCGGCTAAGCGCGGGCAGGCGTTACGGAAGACCAAGTGGTAAGCCGGATTTCGTATCAGGAACGCTCTTTCGTCCCCGGCTTGCGGGTGTGAGCACGGTTCGCCGCCACCCTAACGGCGTCTGTCAGTGCAAGGGGCATCGCTCTCGCTGACAGACGACGCGCGGGCGTGGCCCTAACCCTCCAAAGGAATCTCGCTCTCTATGCTCTCTGGTCGGGATCACCTGCTGGAACAGTGAGCGATAACGCCTTGCTCTCGACCACAGGCAGCACCACATCCAGGAAAGCCTCGACAGGCATTGCCCCCAGATCCTCGCCGAAGCGGAGGCGGACGGCGACCGAGTCTGCCTCGACTTCTCGCTTGCCGATCACCAGCATGTAGGGAACCTTCTGGAGCTGGGCGTTGCGGATCTTCGCCTGCATCCGGTTCGGCTGGTCGTCGACTGAGACGCGCAGGCCGTGCTCCATCAGCCGGTGCTCGACGTCACGGGCGAAGTCGAGTTGCTTGTCCGTAATCGGGATCACCATCACTTGAACCGGTGCCAGCCACGCCGGGAAGGCGCCCGCGTAGTGCTCGACCAGTCCGCCGACGAACCGCTCCATGGAGCCGAGCAAGGTGCGATGGATCATCGCGACGCGGTGGCGCTCGCCGTCCTCCCCAATGTAGTTGACGTCGAACCGCTCGGGCAGGTTGAAGTCGAGTTGGATAGTCGGACCGGTCCACTCGCGGCCGAGCGCGTCCACCCACTTGATGTCGATCTTGGGGCCATAGAAGGCTCCCCCACCAGCGTCGATCTCGAAGGGCAGGCCGCGGGAGGAGAGCGCTTGCCGGAGACCATCCTCCGCCCGCTGCCAGATCGCGTCGTCGCCGATTGCTTTGTCGGGCCGCGTTGCGAGATACGCCTTGAACTCGTAGCCGAAGACGTTCGCCATGTGTTCGGCAAGCTCGATTACGCCGCTGGCCTCGGCCATCATTTGATCCGGCGTGCAGAAGATGTGCGAATCGTCCTGGGTGAACCCGCGGACACGGAGCATCCCGTGGAGGGTTCCCGATCGCTCGTATCGGTAGACGGTCCCGAGTTCCGCAAGGCGGATCGGGAGATCACGGTAGGAATGGACCTGGCTCTTGTAGATCATGATGTGACCGGGGCAGTTCATCGGCTTGAGGTAATAGTCGACCTCCTCGATAGACATTGGGGCGTACATGTTCTCGCGGTAGGTTTCCAGGTGCCCCGATGTTTTGTAGATCTTCTCCGAAGCGATGTGGGGCGTGTAGACGAGATCGTACCCGCGGGCGAGTTGCTCCTTCTGCTCGAACTGCTCGACCAGATAACGGACCATCGCGCCCTTGGGGTGCCAAAGAATCAAGCCCGGGCCGATCTCTTCGTTGACGGAGAAGAGATCCAGCTCGCGGCCGAGTCGGCGATGGTCGCGCCGCAGCGCTTCTTCCAGTCGCTCTAAGTAGGCGTCCAGCTCCTCCTGTGTGGGCCAGGCGGTGCCGTAGATGCGCTGGAGCATTGGACGCTTCTCATCGCCTCGCCAAAAGGCGCCAGCGATGGACTGGAGCTTGAACGGCCCAATCTCCCTCGTGGAGGGAACATGGGGACCACGGCAGAGATCCAGGAAATGGCCCTGCTGGTAGGTAGAGATCTCCTCGTTCTCAGGGAAGCCTTGGATCAACTCCACTTTGTAGGGGTTGCTGCCGAACACGTGAAGGGCCTCTTCCCGCGACAGCACGTCGCGGACGAAGGGTTCGGCCTTGGCCTGGTTGGCTCGCATCCGGGTCTCGATCTCTGAGAGGTCGTCCGGCGTAAGCGGGCGGGGGAGGTCGAAGTCGTAATAGAAGCCGTGCTCGATAGCCGGACCGATGGCGAACTTGGCGTCGGGAAAGATCTCCTGCACGGCCTCAGCCATCAGGTGAGCGCAGGAATGGCGCATCCGGGCCAACTCGTAGTCCCGTCCGCTCTCCGGCGCAAACGCGATGTCCATTTCCGCCGTTTCCTCGGCGATACTGACCTCGGGCATGTCATTCCTCCTTCAAAGAGCTTTCGGC